>NZ_LDOV01000023.1 GCF_001029435.1 Photobacterium aphoticum
AAGGTGCAAGGTGCAAGGTGATTTTTATGGCATAGCGACCTTTGTCAACCAATTGTTACATTGATGCTTTTGCCTTTACTTTGGTGCGAACGCACCACTTTTACCTTGCAGGAGCGAAGCGACGCCCTTTTACCTCTCGCGTTCCGCGAGTTCATCCAGCATGGCGGATAGCTGCTCTCGCCAATGTTTGGTTTCTACCCCACTTACTTGCTCTGCGGTGGTTTTATCTATCACACTAAAACTTGGTCGCTTCGCTGGTGTTGGGTAGTGGCTTGCAGGGATTGGGCGAATCGGAATCCGTTTTTCTAGCATGCCTTTTTCTATCGCGAGTTCCTGAATGGCCACCGCAAAGTCATACCAAGAGGCCACGCCTGCGTCTGTCCAGTGCAGCAGCGTAGCGGCAGGTTCATGATTCGAGGACAATTCGCTTGAAAGCTCTTGGGTTAAAGGCAATTCATGTTTGTTACATCTCTCTTGCGCCTTATTCCTTATCCCTTGTTTCTCAACGAGTTGCCAGATCATCTGTGCTAGGCCTTTGGCCCACGTTGGGGTGCCGACTTGGTCGTAGACGATGCCAAGTTGATCTTTTTCTTCCATTAAGCGAAGCATGGTTTTAACGAAGTTATTACCGTGCGCCGAGTAAACCCATGCGGTACGAATAATGGTCGCTTGGTTACCCAAAATCTCGCTGACTTTGATATCACCTTGGAGCTTAGAGTCGCCATAGACGTTAATTGGGTTTGGCGTATCGCTGCTTTGGTATGGTGTGGTTTTTGTGCCATCAAACACAAAATCCGTGGACACATGAATGAGTTTGGCGTTTATCTCTCGACAAACTAGCGCTAAATACTCACTGCCTTTGTCGTTCACGGCAAACGCCGTTTCTTGATCCGTTTCGGCTTTGTCAACTGCGGTATAGGCCGCGGCATTGATAATGATGTCTGGAACATGAGCAAGCACAACTTCATTCACTTGCGCTTGATTGGTAATATCGAGTTGCAGCGCATTGAAGCTGACCAACTCAACATTGCCAGGCACGGTTTGCTCCAGCTCCCAGGCCAATTGACCGCCTTTACCAGTTATTAGTATTTTCATTTTAGAACTCTAGGTTCAGGCACGTTATAATGCTATCTATGCATTATTATGCTCTTTTACCTTACCCTTTCTAGAATTAGTCATTAACAATGTCATTAAAAGTGCGAGTTGTCCTTTCCGGTTATGTTGCCTTACATCACCGCTGATAAACATTGATAGCCGCTTTAAGTAACCTACTGTTCGTATTTTTGTAAATGCTATCTCGTCAAGTTCTTTGTGCTTAAACCTTGAACTTAACACTTCTGCTTGAGCAGCAATTTGCCAAAACTGTTTAGCAAACTTGGCAAGGTGAGGTTGAAAATTTTTTAACAAGTGGCTCCAAGAATAAGATTTGGCTCCAATCGTGTTGAAGTCATGTTGGCGGTAACGTATTAACGGTTTTTCGATAAATCGCACTTCACCTGTTACTCTTGCTACTAATATTAACCACCAGTCATGCATAAAAGCATCTTCTGCGATGGGTAGTGCTTGTTCTAATAGGGCACGGTTAAACATCATGGTGCAACCTGATGCAACGTTTTGCTGAATTAACTGTTCTAATGATGTGTGCCAATCGGTCGCCATTCCGCGAAAAGCAAAAAAACTATCACTTATCGTATTCAAGGACTCGTCTACTACCTCTTTATCGCTAAATACCAGCGCAGGTTTTGATTGAGCCAGAGAACTTATTTGATGGAAGCTGTCTTCTATTCGCTGCGATTGCCAAACATCATCCTGATCACTCAACATAATGTATTCGGCGGTTGTAATATACAGTCCAAATTCAAAATTATTCTTCGCTCCTTTTTTACCCGTTTGATTAAGATGCCACTCTATTTTACTGTCGGTTTGTAATCGTTCCACAATAGCCTTTGTTTGGTCAGTTGAACCGTCATCGACAACAATCAGTCGGCTTACTCGGTTAGCATATCCGACACAATTTTGGATCGATTGGATTTGTTCTTCGAGAAACTGTTCGCCATTATAGGTGGCAAGAACAATATCAATGTTTTGATGCATACCTTGTATTTCTTCTTCGATTTACGTTGCCAAGCAGTATGCGATTCCTCACTTTTACATATCGCCACAAAACATTAGATATTATCGCCTTAACCAGGTATTTGTGTTTCGCTTCGCCTCCTAAATGATGCACCATTTGAACCTGTTCTATTCGTGAAAATGGCACCCCCATCAAATAAGCCTTATAGCATAAATCCACATCTTCACAGTAAAGTGGAAATATTTCTTCGAAACCCTTTAGTTTTGAAAAAAGCTGCTTAGAGATCACTATTGCGGAAGCAAAATACCAATCGTGACGCTTTTGTTTTTGCGCTGTCGGAAGTTTTAACTTAGCTTTTACTAGCCTAATGAACTGATTTGGAATGCTAGGCCATTCGTTATAATGCTGTTGATTCGTTCCGTCAGTATTGAGTAGTTTGGGATAATATAGTTGAGAGCCTACATCTGTATCTTGGAACCACTGGTAAACAGAATCATCAATAAATCTTGTATCAGGATTGATAATAAACAAGTTGTCATACTGCGCGTGCCGAACAGCAAAATTGTTCCCTACCCCAAATGACTTAGGTTTATCATACTTAAATAAGCGAACTACAGAAACGCGCGATGCCAAAAGCTTATTGAACCTTTCGATGAAAGGCTCAAATAGATCGCTATTGAGATTGTCAACGATGATGAACTCAAACGGCGAATGCCAGTATTGCTTAATCGACTCAAGCAATTCAACAAGGTAATGGTAGTGACCATGGGAGACTGTAACAAAAGATATTGGTTTAAGTTCAATGTTCAATGTTCAATATGCTAGGTGATAGAGGATAAAGTGTTATCATAATTTAGGGGCGGATCGGAAAGAATGCCCTTCTAGGTCTTTTATTGATAGTGTTGGATGTTCACCATCAACTAATGGCCACTCGATACCTAGATCTTTGTCGTCCCACCTTATAGACACTTCAGCGTTTGGATTGTAATAATCGGTACACTTGTAAACAAATTCTGCTTCTTCTGAGGTAACATAAAAACCGTGAGCAAACCCCTCTGGTACCCAGAGTTGGCGCTTGTTTTCTGCGGATAACAACACCCCAATCCACTGGCCCAGGGTTGGAGAACCCTCGCGCATGTCGACCGCTACATCAAATACCTCGCCCTTGGTGACGCGAACCAATTTACCTTGGGTATTTTCCGTTTGGTAATGCAGGCCGCGTAGAATACCGTGATTTGACTTGCTGTGATTCTCTTGCACGAAATGGCGTGGCGCACATTGCTGGTCAAACAAGGTGGTTCGGAATGTTTCCATAAAAAAGCCACGATCATCACCAAAGACTTGTGGCTCAATGATCTTAACGTCTGGGATCGCTGTTTCAATGAATTTCATTTTTAACTACTCAACATGACAAGCTCATCCGTGATGATTGGTGACATCGCGAATAAGTGACGATTTTAATAATAAGTAGAAAGTTATCGTTTAGGCGCTGACTTGTAATGGCTGCTCTAAGATACCCATCAAATATTGGCCATAACCAGATTTGATTTTGTCTTGAGCAATTTGGCTTATCTGCTCTTCAGTGATGTAACCCATACGGTACGCCACCTCTGCTGGGCAGTTCACTTTAAGCCCTTGGCGTTTCTCTACTGCGCGGATGTAAATAGCGGCATCAAGCAAATCGTCCAACGTGCCGGTATCCAGCCACGCTGTTCCGCGACCCATGATTTCCACTTTTAAGTCACCCGCTTGTAGGTATTGGTCAATCACATCGGTGATTTCTAGCTCGCCTCGCGGTGACGGTTTGACATTTTTAGCAAACTCGACCACTCGATAGTCGAAGAAATACATCCCAGGAACGGCGTAGTTCGACTTCGGTTGTTGTGGCTTTTCTTCAATCGATAACACACGGCCGCTAGCATCAAATTCAACCACTCCATAAGAGGTGGGATTCGCAACATGGTAGCCAAATACGGTCGCGCCCTGCTCTTGCTGGCTCGCTTTATTCAGCAAGGTTGGTAAGTCGTGGCCATAAAACAAGTTATCACCCAGTACCAATGCTGCTGGTGAGCCTGCGAGAAACGCTTCTGCAAGAATAAACGCTTGTGCTAAACCATCTGGTGATGGCTGTACACAATATTCAAATTTAATTCCCCAGCGAGAACCGTCACCTAATAAGTTTTGGAAGCGATGGATTTCTTGAGGTGTGGAGATGATTAAAATCTCTCTGATCCCCGCCATCATTAAGCTGGCAACTGGGTAGTAGATCATCGGTTTATCGTAAACCGGCATCAATTGTTTGCTTACGACTTTGGTGATGGGATACAAGCGCGTACCAGAACCACCAGCGAGAATGATCCCTTTACGGTTTAACGGGTTGCTGCAAGAGCATGATATTGGCATTTATATTTCCTACAGTTATTTCAGCTCTTGAATGGTCAAGAGCACGATACGACCAATAACAAACAGCATGGTTGCAAGCACGCCGAATAAGGTGATGTTGTAAAAGACATCTGGGTATTTGGCATCATGCGGTTTGGTTGCAGCCTCAACGACAATCAGGTATTTCAGTTGTCGGTAGGCTTCGATTCGAGATTTTTCGAGTGAAATCTGGGAGGAGGTATAAGCCTGAAGCGCCAACTCCATTTTTACCTTTAGATCCGTATATTGGTTTAAGATCTCACTCACTGAAATCGTACTGTTTTTAGTGTCTGACAATTTCGCGCGCTCTTTGTTGAGTTGGCTTTGGAGCGCCGCTAATGTGTTTTTAACGGTTACCACCTGCGGTGCGCTGCTGCTCATCATGGCGGTGAGGCTTTTCAGCTCGGCTTCTTTGGCAGAAATCTGCTCCTCTAAGCCGTAAGTGATCTGCTGCATTGCAGCGCCTTCCGCCGTAGGATCGAGCAAATTGTATTGCTGCTGAAAGCGAAGCAGTTTGGTTTGCGCTTGTTGCAGTTTGTGTTCGATATTGGCGTGTTCTTTTTGAATAAACGCCAATTGTTCATTAGCAAGCTGATGGCCAATAGAGTTGATGTACCATTCTGATCGCTCGACGATGGTTTGCGTTAAGCGGTTTGCAAACTCAGGGTCAAACGCTTGGGTCTCTACGTGTACGATGTTGGAGTTAGAATCGATGTAGATATCAAGCCGATTTAAGTAGTACTCGTAAACCGTTTCCCATGATTCCTGTTCGTCGATACGGCTAAACCAATCAATGTTGGATTGGCTAAAATGGCTTACGATATCTAGCTTCTCTTCGAGATACTTGAGCATATCGTTCGATAAGATGTACGCTTTAACCAGTTCAGTATCGGCAACACCTGTGTTGGAAACGCCCAAGCCAGTTAACACCGCCATGGAGGCATCCATGGTTGCCATACCATCAGGTTGCTGGACGATCACTTGCGCTCGGCTAACGTAGCGTTCTGATGCCCAAAAACTTTGATATAACGTAAAAATAAGGGTTGGGATAACCACTAAAGCGATAAAAGGATTACAAGTAAAGAAATTAAAAAGTGGAAAGTTAAAAATAGACAGCAACTCACTAAACATATTGTTTGGCTTTTGCTCTTCTTTATTTTGGTTTTCTGCGTTGGGTTTGCTACTTGCTACTTGTTCCTCACCACTCATTAATTGCTTTTTAAGATTCGCAACACGAACTAGAATACGTGCCGAGAGTTCTGGGTCTTCGGCTTCCACTTGTTCTGCTTTAGCGATTAAAAATTCAATACAGGTAAATTCGGCGGGGGTAAGCGTTTGTCGTAACGCTTGAAAACGTTGTTCTACGGTTTGAGTTGTCATTTTTAATTTCTTTTTTGCATCTGCTTTAAGCTTCTACTCTTACTTTTGTTTTTTCCTTTCGGAGCGTAGCGACACTTTTACCTTGTCCCTTTTAGCGACTAATGGCTTGTTTCCAACTGATTTGGTAACAACAAAGCGCTAAGGACAGCAACACTATGGTGGTGATATCAAGATAGAATTCACTCACCCCAACTTTGCCATACGCGGGATAAGCGTAGTAACGGGCCAACTCCACGGCATGCAGCAATGGGTTCCAATCTAAATATGGCCAGTGTTCGCGTGGGATATCTTGCAAGCTAAAGAAGATGCCGGAAATAAAGAACTGAGGCCTGGTTAAGATGGACTTCACTTTATTGACTTCAGGGACAAAGCAACTCGCCAGCGCAAATAACGTACCGATTGACAACGCCAATAGCCATACTTTGAATATTGTGGGCAGCAAAGAAAGCGGATCAGCAATGGCTGGCTCTAACTCAAATAAATAGGCTAATACACTGAGTAATAAGATGAGTGCAAACTTATTCAATAACTCAAATCCGCTGATGGCCATGATCGAACTAATCGGCTGTACTTGACGAAACGCATACAACGGCTTGTTTTTTTGAATCGCGTTGGCGGTTTTTTCCAATGTACCTAAAAAGAACTGCACTAATACCACGCCATAAACCACGAAGAACACGGTAGGCATGCTATGTGTGTTACCGCCATCGAATGGATTACGGATCAACACCATGGCCGCGATCATGATCATCGGTGAGATCAATGCCCAACTTAAGCCAAATTTATCGCTGAAAGTACTCTTGATCTCCCGAAGAAAGATGGCGAACACAACGTCCGCCCATATCTGCAATGCACTACGCTTGATTACTTTTGCCATAACTTCAATTACTTAATTGCTACGTTTGCCGCGACAGCGATTTGGTAAATGATTTGGGTAATGTCTTTCACTGATTGCATGGTCTTAGTGTCCACTTTCGGTAGCACTAAGATTTGATCGCCTTGTTGAATCGAGTGATTACTTTCAAACTCGACCAAACCATTCGCACGCACGATAGCGATTCGGTTGTCTTCAGCTCGATCGGTAAACCCACCCGCCCAAGCGATATAGTCATCCAAGGTGGCTTCTGGGTTATAGACCACTGCTTGAGGCATCAGCACTTCCCCGCCGACTTGAATTAAGTCTGTCTTGTTCGGGATCACTATGGTGTCACCTTGCTCAAGAAGAATGTTCGCCACCGCACCTTGGTCCGACACTATGACTTTTCCAAGAGGCTGGATTTGGCGAGCACGTTCGGTAAACAGCATCACCATCTCTGCTTCTTTCGCACGGATTGCGGCTTCGCCATCCGAGGAAGCTGGTGCGGTGAAGACACTACGCTCTAAGCGATTCAATGATTCCTCGATCATTTCTTTTTGTTTTTGCGCCACACTAGGGCGAAGCAAATAGATCGACTGGTAATTGGCCAGTTTTGGGTCTATCTCTATGTTGCTGAGTAAATCGTGCAGGCGCGTACGCTTGTCAACGGCAAAGTAAGATGGACCTAAGTAACTGCCTGACACTTGTACGTCAATCACCTGAGCATGTAGATCATCATTAAATAGAACTTTGTCGCCATCTTTTAACTCAAACGCCTGAAAAGCTAGGTAGTCCATATACAACGAGAACGGCCCGTCATGGCGATTACCTACAACACCAACATGCGATACTTTTGCCAATGGCTTGGCATATGCTGACAGTTGATTACCGGTTTCTGTTGGGTTTTCAAGCTCAAATCGAAATGGGTTTCTTGCGCCACCAGTGACAGTAATCGTCGCTTTTTGTGGCTTAACCAAAATCACATCGCCATCTTTAAAACTCGGAGAGACTAAGTGACCTTGCTGAATAAAATCGTATAAATCGATACTGGCAATCACTTTTCGGTTACGCAGAATTTGAATTTCTCGATAACTACCACGCTCGCCATCAATTCCCCCCGCACGCTTTAAGAAGTAAAGAACGGAGTCTGACGCCATGCCTGCATATTGCCCTGGGCGTATTACAGGACCAGTTAAGTAAACGCTCACTGGTGTTGCGGTTAATAAGTTCACGTACACGTTCACATTGTGGGTGTAAACTTGCTTGATCTTGCGGGTTACCAATGCGTTAACTTGATTGGCTTGTACATTGGCAACCTTAATTGGCCCTACTTCTGGGACAAAGATGTTGCCTTGATTATCCACTGTTACAATATCGGAATAGTTCACGGCGCCCCATAGCCAAAGGTTGATTTTATCACCCGGAGCAATGAGATAGTTATCATTGAGATCGTCAACTCGCTCTGTCTCATAACCACCCGCAAACAGGTTTGCGCCATAAGGTGGCACTTGGGATTCACCCGATGATGGAAGCAGGTCTTGCACATCGACTTCGCCAGGAAGCAATACGTTATTGCGGTTTTCCACAGCGTACAGACCTTGCTCTAGCACTTGAGTTGATGGCTGTGCCACTTTCAGCGATGACGGAGTGAGGTTGTCCGTTTTTAGGGGCCCTACGTTGGCAGTCGATGCAGCAGTCTCAATAGCGAACAGTGTCAATGGCATTAAAAGCCAATGAGTATAATTCATTGTGTAAAACCTTTATAAAACGATGTCTTTCGCATTGCTTTCAAGCGTTGGCATTAATCGCCACTCGTTTGTCTGAGCCATCACATCGCTGTATGCACAGGCGACTTGCTTATTAACTTTCCCTGCATGATGGATGCGCATTTCACGGCACTTTTTCCCTAATGCTGATGTATAGGGTTTGTTTAATGTGATTTGATATTGAGGGTGAACCAACGTTGTGGCTTTGTCTTGGTTCAACGCATTCCAATATATCTTGGAAATATCAATGCCTGACAATTCAACCGATGGTGTCACTAAAGGAACCTCGGCGGCTACTTCTCTTGGTTTAGTGGCGCAAGCACTAAGTGTGAACGTTATAAATGAAACAAAGAAAATATGTTTCCATGTACCAATCTTATTCATTTGGATACGCTACCGCCCGATGATTGTTTCCGCGCCACTCATTAAACGCATATTAAACCCGATGTTCCATTGGCAACGCTAAAGCCTTTATTTGGTTTTAGACACGCTACCGCCCGATGATTGTCTTTACGCTATTCATTAAACGTTTGATTGAAGCCAAATTTTAATCATCGCTACCCTACCTAAATTGAATTCATGCTCATTCACACTGCAAGTTATCGCATGCCCAGTAGGTACTTCTCGCCACTATTAAGTATTGAAACAATAGAAGCCTCAAAGCGGGGGAAATTTAGCAAAGAGGAGGGGGTTATAAAAAGTTACAAGTGATGTACATCCAAAGTTATATGTAACAATCAAAAAAACGCTTAAAAAGCATACAAAGCCAGGCAAGAATAGACCTATGAGAACAACGACCTCGCACAAAGGATAGACAAACAAACCATTTAAAACATGAACTTACAAAGCAAAAGCATCCATAAAAGAAATGAAACAATGATGCAACATCACCAATACAAAGAAAGTCTCTTTTAATGAATTTAAAGAACAATATAAGGAATATAATTCCGCGGAAAGTCTTTAGATCTGATCTTGTACTCTTTGTACTGGACGAAATAG
Source organism: Photobacterium aphoticum (assembly GCF_001029435.1). Classification (GTDB taxonomy): domain Bacteria; phylum Pseudomonadota; class Gammaproteobacteria; order Enterobacterales; family Vibrionaceae; genus Photobacterium; species Photobacterium aphoticum. Next base: position 9,497 of record NZ_LDOV01000023.1, read on the forward strand.
ATGGAGAAGAAAAAAGTCACTTACCGAACGTATAACTGGAAAAATACAATCAGTCTCTTGTCAGCCGAAATTCGCTTACTTTTAGATTCGATAAAAAGGTGATTAAAGCCTAGAATTGCTCAATTCATCATGGTCGGCGAGGCTGAAGTTTCCAGTATTCTGATACGGCAATAACGATGGCACTGATGGTGAAGAGCATCCTTCACTTATCACTTCGTTCACTGCATGGTTTCACCTGATTACCACCGATCCTCAGCCAATTTGAGTAAGTTCTCAGGCATGGGTGCTGTTTGAATACTTGAGTGAATCAGGTTACCTATCATTTTTCCAAATCAAATCTGCCATTGAACTTAAATCAGAATTCAGCCAGATATCTCGGTAAATGCTTGTTGTTTATCGCATGGTAAGTTCAACATTACTTATCATCGTATTAATCCACTTTAAGTACGGTAATTCAACACAATCAGCATCACCGCCCTAATAAACGTCATCAATCTGAATTAATCCAGAGTATTGAGATTCGTCGTCATGCTCTTTCATTGCTTTGATCAACTTGTGTCTCTACCGCCAGGCAGCATTATAAGAAACATCCAAATTACAAAATAACGCCAACGCGGAGATCCGTTTTTCAGTACCATACAGATCGAAAAGCAATGAATAGAAATACTTTATTAAAATTGAATGATATTCTTAGGCATGATCTAATCCTCAAGTTTTTTAACTCAAAGTCTAGTTCAGCAGGCTGATTGATGATGGTAATCAGGCAACCTTGATGATCAATGCACACTGCTATTTCGCAGTCCATTGAGAATGCAGATCAACAACGTCTCATTGATCTGCAAAAATGATATGATGGAATAAATGCAGGGCGTCTATTAATACTCTCTATTCTCTCATTAAAATGTCGTATCCAATATTCCTGATGTTGTGTACGACTATTCAAGGCATATTAATAAACCACGTTCAACCAACGCACTCACAATGATTTCAGCGTGATCGAAGGCTAATCCTTCATTTTCAGTGACGGTTATAGACTGTTGTTGAGAGCCTGACAGACTCACCACAGCACAAAATTGGATCATTTGTTTATCTGCAACCGAATTTTCATTCTTCAATTTCACTCTATAAGTCACGGATCCCGCTGCACTCTGTTCTTGCTGAAGCGATAGTTCAAACCAACAACAGTCAATGGCGTCATCACCGCATCGGGTTTGCGAAGCAGATAGTGGAATATGGGCATGAAAACTGTGGCTGATGATCCACCCTCGTGGATCACGGTTCGGCTCACTGAATACCCGCCCTGCGGTTAAGTGGATCCCCTCAATCCCTGTTTCTTCATGAAGTTCTCGCTCTGCCCCATGCTCAAGGGTTTCCGTGGGTTTAATGAAACCACCCGGCAGCGCCCAACTATTCATAAAGGGATGCGCGCCCCGTTTGATCAGTAAGAGAGACGGTTTTTCTCCACGCAAAAGCACAATATCAGCTGTAACAGAAGTTTTAGGGTATTTTTCAAATTGGTAAGTGCTGAGAAATGTCTGCGTGTCATTTAGCTTATTCGCCATTTTTTGACTCAGTGAACACATTTCATCTTTTGAATGCTGAGAGTAAAAGAGAGGAATGATACCGTTAATGTAATTCGCCCCATACTGAGTCAACATCAAACGCTCACCCACCAGCGTCATGTATTCGCGTTCCAGCAAAAACTGCACTTCCGCCTGAAAATAGGTGAGGAAATCGAGACCAAATCGCTGCCGGAAGCATTTAAGATCGATAAAGCCAAAATAGAATGCCACCGAGACAAACTTAGCCATGGACTCTTCTCGCGGTAAGGCATACAAATCCTGAATGGGAAATTGTCCGGCTTCAATCGCGCGTCTGTACTGCTTCATGTTTTTGGTAGCCGCCCCAGCATTGTAGGCCAGGTAATGACGACCAAATGATTGTGCCCCCAAACCCAATCCAATATACGGTGTTCCTTCAACCACACGCTTAGTCAGGTAATCGCTCGTGCCATAATTGTTGGCGATTTTGCTGAACGTATTCTTGCCGGGGTTCGCGTGATAACCCGCAGCGGTGAGCATTTCATAAGCGATATTGTATTGGTTCATCGCTTTATGGATAGACACTCCCCCTGCTTCATTTTCAATCTTGGTACCTTTGTAGCGATTGCGATATAGGGTAATAAAATCAGGGGCTAACTCGATGGCATAACGCAATGTACGCTTAAAACTGTCACTGTCTTGTTTTAAAAAACCGTACATTAAATCGATGTTGAATTGCTCAAAACCCGCCGCCCGGATATGATCTCTTGCCTGTAAATAAAGATGACGGCTACCTTCTCGCCCTATCTCATTCAACAATCTTTCTGACACCGTTTGGATACCCATACTGATACGGCGATAACCCAAATCATACAATGTCGCGATTTTTTCTGGCTGTTTTGCCGCGATGGCAGGCGTAGTTTCAACACTCCACACTACTTCCTCAGGAAGAGCGAACAAGTCCGTTACTGCCTGCGTGAGACGCGTTAAGTTTTCAACAGATAATATGCTGGGTGTTCCGCCCCCTAAATCAAAACCCATAATCAGTTTATCTTTTACCAACTGGCTGTACATCGCCATTTCCTGCAACAGTAAATCGACGTACTCGGTTTGCTCCGTTTCATCACAGCAGTCCAGCACGGTATATTCACAAAACTTACACCGTACCTGACAAAAAGGGACGTGCACATACAGTGAAAGTGCAGAAAGGGAATCCATATCGTCCGCCAGTCGCTTAGCGATATCGGTATCGACCCGAAGGTGGCGAAATGAGGTTGGCGTTAACGGGTACGCGGTATTCGTATAATGGTGAAATAATAATCCCGTATCAAAAATTTGCCTGATATCCATATGCTTGCACTCTTAAAACGTCAATTTACTGGGCGGGGTAAATTGAAATAGAAGGAACACCGATAATACGCGCATTCATACCCATAATATTCGTATGGTTATGTAACTTCAGAGAACCTTCAAATTTTCATTGCTACCAATGATGTAATTACATCTATTGGACAGCACAAGAACTCCGCCACCTATCAGATAACTGATGTTTTTTTGCACGGCATTGGATTTTCGCTTCAGATTCAAAAGTGTTAAAATCATCACATGGATGTATTGTGGTTATGGTTTTTGTATGTGGCTTAGAGATCCCCTCTGGGAACGGACTAAAATCTTTTGTACCCCAATGTGCGCTCCACAAGACATTAAATGCATTATTAAGGTATTCAAATGAGTAACACAATCCAGTGGTTCCCGGGCCACATGCACAAGGCGCGTAAAGAGATCGAAGAAGTGCTTCCAAAGATCGATGTGATCATCGAAGTACTGGATGCCCGCATTCCTTTCAGTAGTGAAAACCCGCTGATCAAAACGTTCCGTGAAAAAAACAACAAGCCAGTGGTTAAGGTACTGAACAAGCGTGACTTGGCCGATCCTGAAATGACCCAACTGTGGATTGATCATCTTGAAAAAGAGCAAGGCGTAAAAGCCATTGCCATCACCACAGAAAACATCAACGAAGTAAACAAAATTACCGAACTTTGCCGCAAACTTGCGCCTAACCGCGAAGACATGGGCAAAAACATTCGTACCATGATCATGGGTATTCCGAATGTGGGTAAATCCACCATCATCAATACTCTCGCTGGCCGTTCAGTCGCGGTGACAGGTAACCAGCCAGCGGTAACCCGTCAGCAGCAGCGTATTAACCTGCAAAACGGTATCGTACTGTCTGACACTCCAGGGATTTTGTGGCCGAAAGTAGAAAACCCACACAGTGGTTTCCGTCTGGCCGCAACCGGTGCGGTAAAAGACACGGCGATGGACTACATTGATGTGGCCTTCTTTACAGTAGAGTACTTGGCACAGGCTTACCCTGAACTGCTAAAAGCCCGTTACGACATTGATGAAATGCCTGAATCTGAAATCGAAATGATGGAAGAGATCGGTCGTAAGCGTGGTTGTCTGAAGTCTGGTGGTCGTGTGGATCTGCACAAAGCCTCTGAAATTCTGATCAACGAACTGCGTAACGGCACACTGGGCCACATTACGATGGAACGCCCAGAGATGATCACGCAAGAGCTGATCGATGTGGCCATTGAAGCCGAGCGTAAAGCAGAAGAAAAAGCGAAAGTAAAAGAAGAGCGTCGTAAGCGTTACCTACGTAACAAGCGCTAATTCTGCATCGCGGTAATGCCTATACAAGCCACGAACACTGTGCGGTTCGTGGCTTTTTCACACTTGCAGCCCCCACGAAAAACAAAGAAAATACCCCTCCGTAAACATCACTTTCTGTCATAACCGCGTATAACACAGTGATATCGGAACAAATGAAACTTTTCCGGCTAACACCGGTCTGATTTCGTCAAAGGGTGTTTATTTTCAGTCTGTTGTATTTTCAACCTATAACAGAATGACAACGGTAAGGTTCACAGTAAAAAGTTTATGTATTCTGCTACGACACATCGCCGATTTGCTCAGTGCGCCTTAGGCTTAATTGCCTTGGCGATGTTTGTGTGCACCAGTCATAACCTACGCATCACCAACGTCTGCAACCTGACTGACAATACAACGGGCAACCCGTCGGGCAATGCACCTGTGTCAAGTGCCGCCTTTTTAGATACCCAAAACCCTATCGCTCAATTTATTGCGCTGCAAATCAATGCGCTGGAAGCCAAGGCATTACAGAATACCGAACGCTCTCTGAATGAATCAGGCGCGCTCAACAAAGCCTGTACACTGACCGATCACTTAGTGCAATGGCATTCCCCACAGCTTGATCATGGCATTTTCAATTTACTGTTTATTGTATTGGCCTTCGCCATCTTCGCCAGTGCTGGCTTGGTGGTACCGGTACTGACCGAGCCCATTGTGCCTACGCGACGGCGTCATCTTACCTTTTGTGTCTTCCGGGAATAAAACCGGCAGAGTCAACACTGGCATTGCCAGTTCTGTAATTGGTTTATTTTTGGAGTTATCACAGTGAAATACCCGAACAAACACATGCACATACGCAATCCCATCATGCTACTTTTAGTGGCCGTCTTGTCCCTGTTCATCTCAATGAATGCATGGGCAAAAACTGCGACCACCGGTTGGTTGCACAATCCGGAACACCCACCAATCCAAGTCCGTTTCATGCTAACAGGCCAAACCGATCCTGCCGCTAAAACCGTTGAAGGCCTGCTTGAAGTCCAATTGGATGACGATTGGAAAACCTACTGGCGTAGCCCGGGCGAAGGCGGTGTTGCCCCTTCTATCGACTGGTCGCTCTCAAGCAATCTCAGCAGCGTGGATTGGCACTGGCCAATGCCAAAACGTTATGAATTTTTGGGCGTAGAAACCTTAGGGTATAAACACCACATCAATTTCCCGATGACGCTGCACATTGAAGACATGAACAAGCCGGTTTTTGTTTCTGGCAAATTGGTGATGTCTTCCTGTACAAACATCTGTGTGCTGACTGACTATGAATTGTCGCTTGGTTTTAAACCAACCGACATCGACAACAACGAAGAAGCCATGCACTTGTACAACCAAGGCATGAGCCATGTACCGCAGACGCAACCGTCTGTCACTGTTGATGCAGCGGGTTGGAATGAGAAAACGCGCGAGCTGACATTGGTCGCCACCAATACGCTGGGCTGGCAACAGCCTGATGTGTTCGTCGATGGTGAATCACAGAACGTAAAAGATGCATCCTTCCTGAAACCAACGGTAGACGTCGTCGGTAACACGTTGGTTGCCAAAATGGCCGTGAACAGCTGGTTCGGAACACCCAAACTGAACGGTGAATCCCTGAATGTCACCATCAGCGATAATGGTTTTGCGGTAGAAGAACCGGTAGTGGCAACCAATCAGCCGATTACCGTGCCCGTTGATACCAGTGCCAATTTATGGGAAATCATCGGCTTTGCCCTACTGGGTGGGTTGATCCTCAATATCATGCCGTGTGTTTTGCCTGTACTGGGTATGAAGCTCAGCAGCGTGATTGCCACTGAAGGCTTGGCGAGAAAACAAATCCGACTGCAGTTCTTGTCATCAGCGGCAGGCATTGTCACCTCATTCTGGCTATTAGCTGGCTTTTTGATGGCGTTAAAACTATCAGGCCAAGCCCTTGGCTGGGGTATTCAGTTCCAGAGCCCGTACTTTATCGGCGCCATGGTGATCATCACCGTTTTGTTTGCTGCCAATATGCTGGGCTTGTTTGAAATTCGCCTTTCGAGCAACACCAATACCTGGCTGGCCACACAAGGTGATGACTCTTACGTAGGCCACTTTGTGCAAGGCATGTTCGCCACCCTATTGGCAACACCATGCAGTGCGCCCTTCTTAGGCACAGCCGTCGCGTTTGCGCTCGGCGCTGACATGATCACCCTATTTGCCATCTTTACTGCGCTGGCAGTGGGCATGGCGGCACCGTGGCTGATCATTGCCCTGTTCCCACGCTTGGCACAAATGCTGCCAAAACCGGGCGCATGGATGGATAAAGTGAAAACCCTGTTTGGCTTTATGATGCTGGCCACCAGCATTTGGTTATTGAGCCTGATGACCAACTTCCTCAGCACGGCGGTAGTGGTTCTCATCGGCGCATTGATGCTGACGATTCTGCTGTGGCGTTTGGGTAAAGCAAAAGGCCGTAAGCCAGTGATTTTCGCCCTTGTTATGGTGGTACTGGGTGCCGGAGGCGGCTTGATTGCGGGCAGCATGACAGCGGATAACTGGTCAACACCGCTGCCACAAGATCACGCGTGGAAACCGTTAGATGTCGACGCCATTGATGGCTACGTCAAAGCCGGTAAAACGGTAGTTGTGGATGTGACTGCTGATTGGTGTATCACCTGTAAAGTGAACAAGATGAGTGTGTTGCTGCAAGAGCCGGTTCACAGCCAACTAGGCGGTGACAATATTGTGTTGATGCGTGGCGACTGGACGAAACCGTCCGACTACATCACAGGCTATCTGCGTAATAATGGCCGTTACGGTGTACCGTTTAATATCGTCTATGGCCCGAGCGCACCAGAAGGTATTGCGTTACCTGTCATTCTGAACAATGACGTCGTGCTTGATGCCTTGAAAACGGCGCAATAAATACGGCATCAAGGCGCAATCAAGGAATTGAGATGAGTGAAAGCACAAGTAAGAGCACTAACGCTGACCACACCAAAGCGAAGTCAACAGCGACTGTGACGCTGCCACGCTGGAAACGCTGGTTAAAAGAAGCGGTCTGGATGCTGGTGTTCGTGACAGTCGTCAGTATGGGGATAGATTTTTGGCGCAGCCGCGATCTCCCGACAGACACCATACCGACGCCACACGTACAAACCTTGCTGGGCGAACAGGTCGATCTGCTTGCCCTCAGCCAGGACAAGCCGGTCATGCTCTATTTTTGGGGCACATGGTGTTCAGTGTGCCGTTTTGTCAGCCCATCCGTTAACTGGATGGCGGACAACGCGGGGGATAACTATGAGGTTATCTCTGTCGCCATTAATTCAGGTGATAACCGACGTTTGGCGGCCTATTTGGATACGCACGATTACCACTTTGACACGGTTAACGATCAACGTGGCCAGCTGATGCAAGCGTGGGGATTTAAAGCGGTACCGTCTATCGTGATTCTGAATAACGGCAAAATTGACAGCGTGACAACCGGCTTTACCAGCCCATTAGGTTTATGGCTGCGCATGCAATTTTCCGGTTAATCGCGCCATAAAACGCTGACAGAAAGAACAAGCGCCCATGACACATCGTCATGGGCGCTTTTTTATATGAGGAACAGTGTTAAAGAGGGAGCCGTGGACGGATTATTCCCACTCCCAATGGCGACCTTCATGGCCTTGCGAGAACATCATGCGGTAGCCACTGATGTTTTGGTGTGGCACACCTGACATGATCTTCTTAAACTCAGATTGATCTACATGGATCAAGTTCTTGTGATCGCCTGATTCGATATACAGTTCATCTTGCTCTAACAGTAAATCATCGATCAGCATATCGACCTGATAGGCTTGCCCCAATGACGGCACCGCACCCGGCGCACAATCTTGAAAGACGGTCGATAACTCATGCTCCCCCACCAGAAAATACGGTTTGCCGAGCATGCGGCTGATTTTATCAATCATGACCCGCCGATTAGAAGACACAACGGCCATCAAGAATTGGCCTTGTTGATCCTTTAACAGCACCGCTTTAGCCACTTGTGCCGTAGGGACATGAGAAGCGATAGCAGAACTGAACGATGTATCGGTGCGCTTATGTCGAGTCAGCGCAAACTCCACATTATGATTATCCAAAAACTGTTCAACCGTGATTGCGATACCCATAACATCACCTCGTTTTTACGGTTTGACGCCCCATGAGTATAGCCCTGTGAACCGTATCTCTCCGCTTATTCGTGACACCACCAAAACACACCGCTAACAGTGTTATGGGGTAATACGGCGCGCTTGCCAGTAGGTACGTTGCCAGTAAGGATTCTTAAGGTTAGAAATCATCACCCCTTGCGAGGTCGAGGCATGAAGAAACTCTGAATTGCCCATGTAAATGCCCACATGGCGCAGGCGTCGGCCGGTTTTGAAAAACACCAAATCGCCTTTTTTTAGCGCCTTAATGTCAACCCACTTCCCTTTACGTGCCTGCTCAGCGGTCGTACGGGGTAACTGCATATTCAGCACATCAGCAAAACCAACCTGCACAAAAGCGGAACAATCAATGCCCTTTTGGGTTGTCCCCCCCAACTTATACGGTGTTCCTCTCCATTCTTTATACACATTGGTAAAACTAGGAGAAGAAGAAAGCGGCACATTCATCGGCACATAGGTATAACGGGGATCATTTTTACCGACTGTCGCTTGGGAAGAAGAAGTATCGGCATTGTCCTGTTCTGGCGTCGAACTACAGCCGGTCAGCAAGCCTGCGAAGAGTACGATTGGTAACACAATTTTCACAACGGAGGGATCCTTTCCGGCAATCAAAATAAGATTAATTTATGGTAGTTAATTACGCATCTTATCAAGTATAGACAGAATCAACCATCTTATGATCCTATTTAGCACACCGAGCGCAGAAAAAACACACAGCCTATTTTGTCGCAAGATGTCGCGATAAATGGAGAAGTTGACGCGAATGTACAGGAAGTCTAACAGTACGCAGATAAAAAAAAGGCTAGCAAAGCGCTAGCCCATAAAACTCCACACAACAGAAGAAATAGATACTAAAACACAACCTAGAGTTAGTGGCCGTATCTATTGAGTGTAGTTATCGCCCGTATCAAATTTGTTATCCAGTTGTTTTTACACAACAAAGAAACAAGTGCGAGCGGCTTCACGCTATCCTTTTCTCTGTCAATAATTCTCGGTCAAAACATGGAATTCGACCCGGAAGTCATGGGTAATGCCTTCTCATGTTGGTAGGTGATCCCCCCTTGCAACATGGTCAGCAATACAGTGGATTTTGCGATCTGCTCTGCAGAGAGTTGCGTTAAATCCTTATCAATGAAGACTAAATCGGCAGATTTACCGATCACCAAGCTTCCGGTCACCGACTCGATGCCCAGCGATTTGGCGGGCTCGATAGTGTACGCTTCAATCGCCTTATGAATGTCTTTCACTCGATACTTCGTCGGTTGCTGTAAATTTTCCGCAATCCGTTTCAGTGGCGGCGTGTAATGAGCACCAAATCCGCCACTGCTTAATGCTACGCTGGTAGAGAAGTGCTCCAACGATTTGATGCTCACCACTTTGGCGTGATTCAACTGATCATGCGCCAAATCCGCACGGCGTACCGCGTTAAACAGGAAGTTCACCGTCACACCCATTTCACTAAAAAGTGGATACTGAACCGGCTTAATAAACTGCATCCCCGTGATGGTAAAGCGCTGATCATCACTTTTTTGGCGGGCATTCTGAATGGAGTATAATGCAGCCTCTACCGCTGCATCGCCTTCCGCATGGATATAGGCACCAAAATTGACTTCCTCAAGGCGAGTCAGCCACGTGTTTAATTCCGTGGGTGTAAAATAAAACAGGCCATTAGGTTCAGAGGGAACCGTCGCTTTGTCATACGGTTGGGTAAGGCGTGCTGTGCCCAGACGGTATTGACCGTCCACATTGATCTTCACTTGATTCAACAAAAACAACGCATTGAGATCATTACGGTACATGCTGGTTAATTGCACCAGTTGATCATTCACCCCTTTAAACGGTGACAATCGAGGACGAACAGAGACACGGAAACCCAAATTGTAGTCTTGCGCCACTTTTTGCCAGAACTGCAAGCCACCATGATTCCAAAATCCGCCAGACTCACCAATACTGGTAATGCCTGATTTCTGTAGATCTAACGCCAGTGTTTCAAAGCGGTTCAGCACCTGATTCATGTCCATCTCATGAGTACGCAGGGCTTCTTCCAATACCATCTCTGATAATGAGCCCAGCACCACACCACTCGCCACCTTTTGCGGTGTACGTAAGATTTTTGCACCAATCGGATCAACACTGTGTTTGTTGATTTTCATCTGCTGCAAGGCAACAGAATTCATCCAAATAACCGAAGAATGAGGTTCGCAAATCACAACAGGCACATGAGGGAAACGGGCGTCCAACCACTCCTTCGGTGTCAGACTTTTCAGATTAGCGGTTAATAATCCCTTCGCATAACCCACCAGCCATTGCCCGGATTCCAATTCCTCCGCACGTTGCTGACAGGCATCTTTTGAGCTTGATGAAGAATGGATATCCACTTCACAAGAGACATTTTCAAACCCGATGGTATCAAACAGATGGGTATGCAAATCAATGAAACCCGGATAAATGGAGGCCCCTTTGGCATCTATACGGGTCGTCGTGTCCGTGACCAACGCTTTTGCGCCCTGGCCTTCCCCGAGATAACTGATTTTTCCGTCGGAAATGCCGATTACGGTATCGGGGGGCATATTGTAAACAATACCTCCCGAGATAAGCGTATCGACAGATGAGCGGGCAAACACAGGTTCAACACACAGCCCTGCCACCAACATTCCCAAAAGAAAACGACGTAACTTAAATGTCATTGTTCACCCATAAGCAGATTGTCATCGCAAGCTTATAATGGATGACTCTCAAAACAGAAATGAGATTTGTAAATATCCCTTTTTTTGTGAATCTACAACACTTTACCCCTTGAATGACACCCCTTTCGACCAACAAGTGACACTTATTGCTTCAGAGCCCTCAAAGTGCATATGTCGAACTGGTCATACAACCTAAAAGATCACATAATACCTACTATTTTGTAATACATGCTAAGGAGTGTGCGTGCTTACTTTTATCCGCCTTTTTCTCGCGGCCCTTTTCATTATCTTCATGAGCTTGTTTGCGTTGATTTACTGCTGCGTATTCAAACCTCGCGATCCTAAGCACGTGTACTTTTTCTGCCGCTGGTTCAATCAATTACACAAGCTGATTGGATTAGAACTGATCCAACGGGGATTAGATAAACCGGCTTCTATTCCGCATGCGGTGTACATTTCTAATCACCAAAATGTGTTTGATTTTGTCACCTCACCCGGCATGTTACCGCCCCGTACGGTTTCCATCGGCAAGAAGAGTTTGTTGTGGATCCCATTTTTCGGGCAGTTGTACTGGATAACCGGCAATATCCTGATTGATCGTGAAAACAAATCAAAAGCGCGTGACACCATTGCGCAGGTGGTTGATGCCATTCATCAGCGTGATTTATCGATTTGGATGTACCCGGAAGGCACACGCAGTAAAGGGCGTGGACTGCTGCCCTTTAAGAGTGGCGCATTTCGAATGGCCATTGCCGCTGGCGTCCCTATTGTGCCAGTGTGTGTGAGTTCTATTCACAACAAGATTTCATTAGCCAAGCGGGATAACGGTGTCGTGATTGCAGAAATGCTCGACCCTATTGATGTCTCAGGTTACGAACTGAAAGACGCCCGCGCGTTAGCCGATCACTGCCACCAGTTGATGGCGGAAAAGATTGCGGCATTGGATGAAGAAGTGGCACGCATTGAGCAATCCCGCACAGCGGAAGCGGTAAAAACCGCGTAAAGACGTGCTGGCTATTCAACCAAAGAAAAGGCTTGTCGAGTGACAAGCCTTTTCTGTTTTACCTGTTGTCACCGCGTGTAATGCGTTTATGCCAACAGTAAATCAAATCCCTGACGTAATTGATCACTTTGCAAAATGCGACCATGCCCCAACCCTTCTGTGGCAATCAAGGTCACATGATGATTGTGAGCCGCCAGTTCTGATTCTGAAAACGCAGCAAAACGATCTTGGCGATCATGCACAATCACCACCTTTCCCTGCCATTGTGCTAACTTCGCCGCCGGATCAATGTGGCTGAGCGGGTATTGATAGGCTTGTGCAATATCATCGACGACCTCATGAAACAGTTTCATGGAATAGCCCGAATGCTCTACCGCTGAAATCAGGTTATCGGTATAGTTCAGCACCGGCGCAACCAATAACACCGGCTTACCGACTAAGCTGGCATGCTGGCTTTCCAACACCATTGCGCCACCCATGCTATGCGCAATCACACCCGCAATGCTGGATTGCGCGTCCAATACACCGTCTAGTGCGCGCACAAAGCCCGGCAGGTGGCCATATTGCCCTTCACTCTCGCCATGGGCGGGATTATCAAATGCCAATGCCTTAAAGCCCGCAGCGGCGATGTGTACCATCAACGGAAAAAACTGCGTTGCTGAGCCTGACCAACCGTGTCCCAATACCCACGTTGGCCCTTCACCCAAACTGTACGTCATTATCATTCCTTCCGACGTCATAATAGGCTGTCGGACTAATCCTTCGGGTACAGGTGTCGGGCGTTTATTGCGTTCCGGTGTTAACAGCACCTTCATGGCCACCTTTTTTGCATGCTTCGGTGCAAGGCGATGATGTAAACGGGTTGAGAGGTTCACAAGTTGTCGGCGCACATTCACTTTGCCGCTTTTCTGGAAATAAATTTTGCTACTCATCCCTACCTCTTGTTTGATTTAGTCTTGCTTTCGCATTCTGTTGAGCGTGTTCATTTGGGTTTTATTGCGCTTTGCACCTATCACGGCCTCTCTCAGCGCCCTCGTACTGAGCTGGCGTGCGTCTAAATACAAAATAGAACGGTCGTGCTTTTTTAGTGTAACGCTATGATCGGTAAAGCCGAATATAACGTCAGGCGTCACTACGCACGCCACTGACGAAACAGATCATCAATCCCCAGCCAAAAGCGCTGATGGTCTTCTGTCTCTAACGCAAGCGACATAAACAAATGACTACTGAGATACACCCCATAAAGCTGATAAACGCACTGCCAGCTATCCAGTGACGATAAAAACTCCCCGCTCTCTTTGGCTTTTTCTATCTGGCGGAACAAATAGGTTAGCCAGCGCTGAGTCAGGTTGGCTAAGGCTTGCTGAATAGGATCGTCGCTTTTCGCTCCGTCTTTCCAGGCATCTAAAAACATACAACTGCCCTGAAAAGATCGGTTCCATGCTAACCACTGAGCGCACAACTGACGCAGTTTACTTTCGACCGTTGCGTGCTCAACCTGGCGCGTGGGTTCAATCACTCGTGCCATAAACTGTAACCCGGCAAACTCCAAGACAGCGATTTGCAAGTTTTCTTTGGCCTGAAAGTGGGCAAACACGCCGCTTTTCGACAAACCGGCTGCTTTGGCTAACTCACCAATGGTGAGGCTATCGAGCCCGTCACGGCTGGCGATCGCAAAGGCGGTCGTTAAAATATGTTCTCGTGTCAGCTGCTTTTTATTCATCATGCTTTATGGCTGTCATCTTGCTATGTGCTATTTTTAGCACGATCGTACTTTTTTAAACAACGACTATCTTACAACTCCGACCACATCAATCACCATGTCATCGGCTGTTAACCAGCCAAAAGCCGACTAACGCTCAGCGAATCGAAACAGGCTATCAATAGCAATCGGACACTCACCCACTTGCTGAACCATGTCTTCCGCTTGTTTGAGGGAGTCATAACTGCATGGGATCCCATACGTGTCCGTGATCGGGTAATCATTTCCATCACGATCAATGAAATGCACACTCCATCCTGCACTGAGGAAGTCATGCACGAGTCGGGCTTCTACGATGGCCTTATCCGCCATTAATTGGCGACACTCTGACAATACCATACGTCACCTCGTCTTCTTGCTTAATGTACTCTTTGAAAGTATATACCAACTCAAAAATCCATAAAAAAAGGCCATGGGCAAACGCCACACAGCCTTTCTTCACGCTCGTCCGGCTTAGTGCCGGCAAAGCATTATAGGTACAGTTTCGCTACGTCAGATGGCTCTTTCTCAGAACCTTCCAGTTCCGCCGTCCAGTTCAGACCAACCAGTACACCATCTTCAGATAGGGTGATCATCCAGTCTTCAACGAAGACATCCAGTGGGATCATTACAGAAACGAACTCAGCCCACTCGTCAACACAATGCAATGCTGCGTCTGCTTGGTTAGACCAAAATGGCATGACTTCTGATTCTTCAAACTCGCTCGAGTCAACAGAAAGCCAGTCACCTTCTTCATTACAAAGGCCCCATACTTGTTGGGTCTCTTTTGTCTCTGTAACAAATAGCTCACAGTTTGCTTGAATATCTGCGGTTAACTTAGTCATTCTATTCTCTCTTGTCTTTTATATATGACATCAACAGCTTGATGTAGACCTATAATACCAGAGTTTACATCAGGAACACCTATGCTAATTATACTTCCCGTAGAGAATGCCGTTTTGATGACGATCGTAATGAAGTGCTGTTCGCTATACTTGATCTGACATTGCCAGCGCAGACCTGCAATGCAATCAATAACTCTGACGAAAGCGCCGTTTTCACCACAGCGAGGTGCCCATGGCAACTGTCGATTGGCTAACACACTTTAACAATCAACCCATGTTGACGCCCCGCTCTCATCTGGTGGAGGCACATACCTTTCTGGGGGATCAAAATGGCCAACAACGGGTTGCAGTAGATTGTGCATGTGGCACCGGCCGTGACGTGCTGTATTTACTGGAACAAGGCTACCGCGTGTATGCGTTTGATAACGACATGCCTAGACTCAATACCCTCTCTGAACACCCACTGCTGGGCGCCAACCCCAATTTAGATATTCAGATCAGCAGTTTTGCTGATTACCACTTCCCTAAAGCCCACTTAATCAATGCCAGTGCATGTTTGTTCTTTTGCACACCCCGTGATTTCACCACCCTGTGGGGACGCATTGAATACAGCCTCGAAACCAACGGCATTTTCTGTGGCCACTTTCTCGGGAAAGAAACGTTAGAGGCCGATGAGCAACTGCCCATTCTGACCCACTCACAAGCAGAACTCGAACACCTGCTCTCCCCCTTCTACATTATTTCCTGGAAGAAAAAACAAGAATATTCGGCCAATTTAACAGGTGCGAAACGCCTTTGGCTGGTTCACACCATCATTGCAATGAAAAAATAATAACGGCAACAGAAAGACCACAAAAATATTATTGATAAGGCACAAATTTCAGTTCTTGCGATGAAAATTTCATGACAAAATACTGCCTAATTCTTCCTCTCTTTTGTTAGGTTTTCATCTATGCAAACGCATCGCGTCGGCAATGCTCTGGCCGCGTTCTCTTTTATGCTTTGGGGGCTACTACCGCTCTATTACCAATTTTTACCCCAAGCCAATATCAATGACTTATTAGCATTGCGCATCATCTTCTCGGTGCCGTTTATGTTTGCCGTCATGGTGATCCTGCGCCGACGTATGCCAAGCCTTGCCACACTTTGGCAAGACAAACGCTCCCTGTTGATGTCAGCTCTTGCAGGCCTGATTATGTGTGTGTCCTGGTATGCCTTTACATGGGCGATGACACACGACCAAGTATTGGCAGCCAGCCTGGGCTTTTTCATCAACCCGCTGTTTGCCATTACCCTCGGCGTACTGTTCCTGAAAGAAAAACTGACGCTCGCGCAGAAAGCGGCGGTGGTGTTAGCGACCATGGGTATCGCCTATCAGGTATGGTATTACGGTGAACTGCCATGGATTTCACTGATCATGGGCAGCTTCTTTGCCCTGTATGGCTTGTGTAAGAAGTTTATTCGTTATGATGCGCTCACTTCTGTCACCCTTGAAGCAGCACTGCTGGCACCGATTGCGCTGGCTTATGTGTTGATCACCGGCTTTATGGGCACCAGCACCGCATTGGCTTCTGACAGCAACACCCTGATGCTGTATATCGGTTCTGCCCCTATCACGCTGGCACCGTTAATTTTCTTTGCCTTGGCGATCAGCCGTACCAGCCTGACCATGGTCGGCCTGATGCAGTACATTGAGCCAACACTGCAATTCTTACTGGCGGTATTCTTGTTTGGTGAAATGTTTGATGAAGTGAAAGCCATCAGCTTTGGCTTCATTTGGCTGGGCCTGATTTTGTGCAGTCTGGAAGCCATCAGCAAAATGTTCCATCGTCCGGTACGTCCTGCATAACAACATCACTTCACGAAAAGGGCACACCGCGTGCCCTTTTTCTTATCTTCTCTTCTGCTCTAGCCCTTTATCTTTATCATACGACATTCGAACAGTCAGGCTTTTCATGACATGCCACGCCGCACAGACGTACATCAGTAAGGATGTCATACTGTCGCCTATACAGAGCGCATGACAGCGTCTCACAATACCGTCACCACAAGATAAATCACTACAAATCACAAGGAAGTCTTGCAGTATGGATACACAAGAAGTCTTTAATAACAGCTATCAACGGTGCCTGCGGGATCCGCAATTTTTCTACACTTTTTACGATATTTTCTGGCAAAAAGACGATAAGTTCCGGCAGATGTTTGCCAATACTGATATGAGCAAACAAATCAAAATGCTCAAGCTGTCGATTGTCATGCTGATGCTCTCCACCACCTCTAAGGAAAGCCGAGAGCTATTCAACAATTATGCTGAGCGTCATGGTCCCGGTGGACTCAACGTCGCGCCCCTTGATTTTGATATTTGGTTGGACAGTTTATTAGAAACGGTGGCGCAGACCGATCCACTCTACAACGACAATATCGATACGGCTTGGCGGCACTGTTTTGCGAATGGGCTGGCAATGATGAAAGCGGCGTGTGATGCAAAAACAGCGCACCGCCCACTCTATGAAATATAAATGGAAAGAGCAGATAAAAAGGTAACAGAAAAACGAAACGCCAGATAAACAAAACCCTGATACATGATCAGGGTTTATGTTGATATAAGGTATAAACGCCCGCAGGCAACCACCTTATTTCTCGCCGATACCGCGATTCACTTTTTGTGCCAGTGTGATCTTACCAAAGCCCAGTTTACGGAAGTGGCTATCACGGAAATCACGAACGGCTTTGCTACCAGAAGAAACAGCTTCTACTTGCTGCTCCATCTTCAAATAGTTTGTCAGATCAATCCCTTCTGCAGCCGCAACGGCTTCATGAATAGAGTGATATTGCGAGTAAGAAAACGACAGCGTCTTCTCTTCGTCTTTATAAATATAAATAATAGTGCGTGACATAACGCCTCCAACAGCAACCATTAAGGGGGGCGAATTTACCTTAGTTCCGCCTCAGATGAAAGCAGATCCTGTGACTCAGTCAGTATCTCCGACCCCATTAATTGCGCCACGGACATCGGGCGGTAGAAATAATAACCTTGCACGAAACGAATTCCCCGCGCCATCACAAAGGCAAGCTCGTTGTCGGTTTCGATGCCTTCTACCACAATTTGAGCCTGAGTGATTTGCCCCAACTGCACCACCACTTCAAACAGACTTTTCCCTCGCTCTGTATCCAGCGCGGTGACCAGAGAGCGGTCAATCTTGATCTTGTCGAAATCGAAACGCGACAAGTACGCCAGCGAAGAATAACCGGTACCAAAATCATCCAGCGCAACCGAAACCCCAAGTTGTTTGATCTCATTAATGATTTCTGCCGTGCGTTGCTCTTCTTCAATCAGCAGATCTTCCGTAATTTCTATCTCTATCTGCCGATAATCAAATGCACTGTTATCAATCACACGTTTCAGGGATTTCACAAAACCTTTGGTCAATACGGTTTGAGATGAGACATTAATCGACAGACAAAAATCCGGGGATTGAGACAACAATTCCGCATCGGCTATCGCATGCTCTAACACCCAAAAATCCAAATCAGGCATCAACCCCAATTGATTAAACGCCGGCAAGAAACTCGGCGCAGATATGCGGCCTTCCCGGTTCTGATGGCGGATCAGGGCCTCTAAAGCCACCACCTTCCCGGTAATAATATCCACCTGCGGCTGATAAAACAGAACGAAAGAACCGTTTGTCTGCAGGTTTTCCACTTCCTTTTGCGCATCAAAATTGCTCTGCATAGAAGGAATAAAACTGGTGAGCTTGGTACGGACTTCTATTTCATCATTAGAAAAGAAGCGATTTTTAAACATATCGGACAAATCGATCCCGACGGAACGCTGATCCATCATCTTAAAGAACGGATAATAGATCAGCATCCCCAAGATAATCAGAAAAACCTGAAAGCCGGCTACGGCAAACGATCCGCCGGATCCAATATAGCCATTAATGATCGGTGGGGTGATCCAACTATGCACTTCACTCAATGGCGGGATCACACCGTAGGCGATGGCGCCATAAGCCAACACAAAGCTGATCAATGGCACGGCTAAAAACGGCAGGATCATAATAGGGTTAAAGATAATCGGCACCCCAAATAATACCGGCTCGTTGATATTGAAGATTGTCAGAATCAGGACTGCCCGCGCCAATAACTGATAACCTTTACTCTTGGCAAAAAACAGCATACACAGCACTAACGATAAGGTATTGCCACTGCCGCCAAGGCCGGTAAAAAAGTCATAAAAGTTCGTGCTGATGATATTGAGATCGGTACCGAAGTTACGCCAATCCGCCATGTTCGACATACTCAGCTCATAGAGCTCCGTTTTGAACATATGCAGCACATTATGGCCGTTGACACCTACACTCCAAAAGAGTCCCCGAATCAACTCATACAACAGGCCGTCATAAAACGAGGTCGGATCCAAATCCGGCAACGTCAGATAAGAAGACAAATAGAAATGAAACACCATCTCGATGAAATAGCAGGAAACCAGCAGTACCCCCAAGGCAAATAAACACGCCACCAGCATATTGGCCGACGTATCAATGACCGTGTTGTAACTCACCAGATTTAACAACCGAATACGTTTAAAATGATGAATAATGGCACACGCCGCATAAGCGGAAGCCAGAGAGAGCGCAAAGTTATTGGGGAGCATGATTTCAGTGGCAATCAACCCCCATTGCTGGGAAATGATAAAGAAAGCCACTAAGGAACAGGAAATAGCGGCCGCTTTAGGCAAACGCAGTTGGTTCGCGTAATAGGTCGCTAAGTAGATATTGAGCAAGACGGGAAACATATGCGCGGTCATGTTACCGGCATAGCCAAGAGTCAGACTGAGGGTCTTAAAACCCATGCTGTCAAAGAAGATCGCCAGTAAGGTGAAGAAAGCGGCCAGCAAAGAGACGGGCAGCGCCATAATGAAGACATTACTGATAGCGACTAAATACGGATTGGTCGACAGCCTAGAGAGCAGTTGAGTCACAGTGGTTCATCCTGAACATACATTATTCCTTAATGACGAGACAAACACGCAATGGCATACCGTTAAGCGATAACGCTACACCATCGCCGTGTTTTCATCGTTTTTACTTACAACATCCTAACTTACAATGCCTACGCAGACTGTGCAATTGTTTCATTTTTAAGATATTTTGTTTCAACCAGTGCCATCGCATCCGCTAAAGGCTGTGGTCGTGCAATGTGGTATCCCTGAATCACATCCACACCACAACGCGCAACAAAGTCCATTTCTTCTTCGTTCTCGACCCCTTCTGCGACAACCGAGCAATTGGCGATATTGCCGATCTGCGCGACCAAGTGGTACAAGTCTTTGCCTTTTTGTGTGGTTGCATCCACCAGCAATGAGCGATCAATCTTGATCTTATCAAATGGATACTTCAATAAATGTGGGAATGACGCATATCCGGCACCAAAATCATCCATTACGACCATGATCCCAATTGCCTGCAATTCTTCCATGGTTTTACACAGATGAACGCTGTCACTCAGGATGGCTTCCTCGGTGATCTCTATCGCCAACGATGTGGGTGCAATATTGTAATGGGTTAAACGCGACTTCAGGTGCATCGCAAAGTCCACTTCCGAAATCGAGGCCACCGACATGTTAATAGCCACACGTGACACTGTATCTACCGGCATTTTTTGCATATCCAGCAACACTTGCTCTAACACGGCTTTATCCAAGATCGGCATCGCATCGAGCAACTGGAAATCCTGAATAAAGGTTGGGAAATACACCTTGCCACTTGGATCGCGATAACGCAGCAGCGCTTCAAACTCAACCTTCTTCGGATCATGCAGGTTATGCAGCAGTTGGTAATGCATCACCAACTCCCCTTCCCGCAACATACTCACCATACGCTGCTGGGCCGTGGCTTTGCTGATGCTCGACTCAGCCGACGCACGAATACTGGTCAGCAGGTTTCTAAAGGTCATACGCTCTACGCTTGAGAACTGCGCCACCGACTTTATGGATGACAAGCCCTGCCCTGCGTAAGCCAAGTAAAACGGACGGTAGATAAAGATCCCCACCACAATGATCACTAACTGCAGCAGTGTGCCTTCCAGACTGTTATTCATGGCGATGTAACCACTCAACAGAGGCGGCGTCATCCAATCAACAATCGTCGTTACCGGGCTCACTAAGCCATAGAACATGGAGAAATACGCAATCACGAAGCTGACCAGAGGTACCAATACAAACGGTACAATCAATACAGGGTTAAAGATGATTGGTAAACCAAACAGCAACACTTCATTGATATTGAACATCACCATCGGCAAAGCAGCCATCGCCAGCATGATGTGGTTACGCTCTTTTGAGAAAAGCAGAATACACAACAGCAAGCTGATACTGTTACCAGAGCCCCCCATTGACATAAAGGCATCATAAAAGCCTTGGCTGATCACATTCAGTGAGGCCTCGCCTGCTTGCCATGCCGTCAGATTCTCTTGCGTTACCGCATACAGCATCTGCTTTACAGAGAACAGTAAATTATGCCCATTAATACCAATCGCCCCCAGCAACCCCAGGATACTTTGGTAAATCAAGCCCCCGGTAAAGGTCAATGGATCAGGCTGTACGGCTTTAATCTGCGCGGAGATATCCTGCACGAACTGTAAACTTAACGTCGACAGTGACAACGCCAGTGAGGCAAAAACAAAGAAATGCAGCACATGTTTGAATAAGGTTGGCGCAAAATTGACCGCCTGTGGTTCTAAGGTAGGCAAGTTAATACGCGTACAATAGGCCAGCGTGATAAATGCACTCACAATCGCGACAAGCGGGTTGTTCGGCAAGTGATACGCCGCCGATAAACTGCCATTCGCAATAGAAACCAGATATAACAGCGCAACGGAATAGATAATAAAAATTGCACTATTAATATTGGTTTTATGAGACAGGTAATAACTGGTCACCACACACAATGCAAGCGGGTAAATATTGATAAGCATATCCGATAGACGGAAGAACATGCTGGCAATATCTGAATAATCAGCATAACGGAAGCCATGCCCCAGTAATACCGCGACGGCATTGGCAAGTGTCAAAGGCAACAACAACACTGCAATCGCAGAGATGTCGCGTAAATAAATACGATATCCCGTACGAACAGGGATCAACTTTTTCAATAACGGCTTAATAGAATTCAAGGTTTCTTTCCAACCAAATAATACGCTTGTGTAAACAAGAGAACCGCTTATCCAAATTAAATAAAAAGAAATGTGTTAATTTATTTTTATTTGATGCAATTTATTTCATATTTTTTACTGTTTACAAACGACAAAAAAATAACGACAAGCCTGTCAAAATACAGACACCGATATCCCTTTTGTTTAATTCCGTTTATACGCAGATATGACAAAACGCCGTATCAAAAAATACGACGTTTAATCGCAAATTCACGTAAAGAATGACGTTTTAATCACTGTGCGTTCTTGTGAATTGACACTTCGCTTAAAACGATGTGCGGGCTAAGCATAACAAATTCGTGCTTGCGCAACACCTGCTATTTTCACTTTGCCTACTTTTCTTTTCTCTTTGTCCGGTAAACCTAGCGTCTAAAATCAACAAATTAAATGCACATAATAAATAGTCTTTATCGTGCATTTAAATTTTTTAGTTTTTCGCGTTAAAACACAACTTTCCTGATAAACTCGGCTATTAATCACACAGACTTGTAATGAAATTACCAAATTTCATACGAATTTTATAACGCATAAAAAATGTAACCTTTTATGACAATTTAAATGTGATCAGGGTCAGCGTTGCGTGTCAGAGAATTGTCAGAAATAACTCACGTATTTCTCCCATAGTTATACACAGAAACAGTGGATAACTATGGAAGGCATAGACGTCAATGGGAGAGAAACAGAAGTGCCGTTATAGTTTGAAATGGTGAATGATTTGGTTGCTACTGCCACGCCATAACAATTCAGGATCGTACAGGTCTTGTTCAAAACGTCCGTCAATCAAGGTATCCACATAAGCCACGACTTCCCTTTGCGCCGCTGTCAGGTTAGCCAGTTCGTAACCCGACCATAGCCAGATATCTTTCCCCTCACACTCTTCACGTACGCGCTTCACTAGCTTCAAAATCGCGGGCACATTGGCAGGATGCAGCGGATCGCCCCCAGAGAGTGACAAACCACGACGCTTGATGCGGGTATCGTTCAAATCGGCAATGATCTGATCTTCAAGTTCTTGTGTGAAGAGATGGCCAGAATTGGGGTTCAGAGTCGACTTGTTATAACAGCCACGGCAGTTATGCTCACAGCCGGACACAAACAGCGTACAACGCGTTCCCGGACCATTAACGACATCGACTTGATGGTATTTATGATAATTCATACGCTTGGCTCCAAAACAAAAAGTGCCGATCAGGATCGGCACTTTATAAGGCAGTTAAGTCAGAGTGTGATTACATGTGTTTCACACGACGTTTTACTTCTTCTTGCTTACCAAAGTTAAACGGACGTGCATCCGGGCTGCCTAGGTAGCCACATACGCGACGCGTCACTGACACTTTCTTCGAGTCGTGGTTACCGCACTTCGGACACGTAAAGCCCTTGCTGGTACAGTCAAACTCACCGGTATAACCACAGTCGTAACACTCATCAATCGGGGTGTTCGTGCCGTAGTACGGTACGCGGCTGTAGCTGTAATCCCACACGTTTTCCAGCGCTTCAACGTTACGCTGCATGTTCGGGAATTCGCCGTAACAAATGAAACCGCCACTTGCCAATTCCGGGTAAGGCATTTCAAAGTCAATCTTGTCGTACGGGTTAACTTTCTTCTCAACATCCAGATGGTAGCTGTTGGTGTAGTAACCTTTATCTGTCACATTATCCATTACACCGAATGCTTTAGTATCCAGCGCACAGAAACGGGTACACAAGTTTTCAGACGGTGTGCTGTACAAGCTGTAGCCCCAGCCTGTTTCTGCTTTCCACGACTCAACCGCATCTTTCAGGCGCTTAACAATTGCGATGCCTTTCTCACGCAGCATTTCGCTATCGTAAATGTGCTCGCCCGTGTTTGCGTACAATGCGTTAATGGTTTCATGGATACCGATGTAACCCATAGAAATAGACGCACGGCCGTTCTTGAAGATATCCAGCACTTCATCATCAGGGTTCAGGCGTACACCCAGTGCCCCTTCTGTGTACAGGATCGGTGCCACGCGGGCTTTCACACCACGTAAGCGGTCAATACGGGTTTCCAATGCACGACGCACCAATTGCATACGCTCATCAAGAATCGCGAAGAATTTGTCTTCATCGCCGTTTGCTTCAATCGCAATGCGAGGCAAGTTCAGGCTCACAACACCCAGGTTGTTACGGCCTTCATGCACTTCTTTACCGTTTTCATCCGTCCAGCGGCCCAGGAAGCTACGACAACCCATCGGCGCTTTGAATGAACCGGTCACTTCAACCACTTTTTCGTAGTTCAGAATATCCGGGTACATACGCTTAGAAGCACACTCAAGCGCAAGTTGCTTCATGTCGTAGTTAGGATCGGTCGGCTTGTGGTTGATACCGTCTTTGATTGAGAACAGCAGTTTAGGGAAGACTGCGGTTTTCTTGTTCTTACCCAGACCTTCAATACGATTCTGGAAAATCGATTTCTGGATCAGCTTAGATTCCCAGCTGGTGCCCAAACCAAAGTTGACACTCAGGAATGGCGTCTGACCGTTGCTTGAGAATAACGTGTTGATTTCGTATTCCAGTGACTGGAACGCATCGTACACTTCTTTTTCAGTCAGCTTTTGTGCGTACGCTTCTGGGTTTGGCACTTCCCACTCTTTCGCGGTTGCCAAGTGTTTCTTGTGGCTCGCGGTTACGTACGGTGCCAATACTTCATCCAAACGGTTCAGTGTGGTGCCGCCGTATGTGTGGCTCGCCACCTGTGCAACGATCTGCGCGGTTACGGCTGTCGCTGTCTGAATCGATTTAGGCGTGTCGATTTCAGCATTACCCATGCGGAAACCGTTAGTCAGCATGTTTTCCAAGTCAACAATCATACAGTTGAACATTGGGAAGAACGGAGAGTAATCCAAATCGTGGTAGTGAATTTCACCACACTCGTGTGCCTGTACGATGTCACGTGGCAACATGTGGTGTTTCGCGTAATGCTTAGACACGATACCCGCCAGCAAATCGCGCTGCGTTGGGATCACTTTACTGTCTTTATTCGCGTTTTCATTAAGCAGATCCGCATTGCTCTGCTCAACCAGGCCTGTGATTTCCGCACTCAGTGAAGATGCCTTTTCACGTTGGATATCACGGTCGTGACGGTACTCAATGTAAGCACGCGCGACTTCTTTGTGTGGACCCGTCATTAGGTGATTCTCAACAGCATCCTGAATGGCGTGGATTTCCACTTCATCGTGGTTAGCAAACTGTGCCAGTACCTGCTCGGCCACTGACTCAGCATAGCTTTCTTCCATCACTTCTACAGATACGGCCGCGCTCAATACCGCATCTTTGATACGCTTAATATCAAAGGATACACGGCATCCATCACGCTTAATCACAACAGGTTTCACACACAGCTCCTAGAAAAATGACACTGTCACTAAACCACAATATATAGGGCACAGTGAACAGGCTGAAACAAGATGTGGGGTATTAGGCGAGAAATCCGAAAAGGAAACATTGATCAAGATCAAGATTTAAAGAAGAGCGTACAGCTTGCAACCGATGTTTCTGACGCCGTCTCATTTTTAAAAAAATGACCCCTCGAAGGTATGCAAAGTCAACCGATTTATTCTACAAGAAAGCAGTAATTTACAAATTTTTCCCTTGCATTTTATCCTTCAGCTGGACTAGGTTCCGTTCGTTTTCGCCTTCATGTAGACTGGGGTTCGATAACACGAATATTGAGTAGGTAAATGGAACTTGAAACACGAAAAGCCCGTTTAGAACATGCCTCTTACCTACGATTGAGTAAAGGGGTACATTGGGTCTCTGGTATTTCTCTGCTGCTGATGGTGCTGATGCTGGGTACCATGATACTCAGCTACATCGAGCACACAACATTGTACCGCCCCTTCACCTATACGCTTTATAGCTGGCAAGCGCTGCTCTGTCTGGCTGGCCTACTCTATTCACGCCGCCGGCCACAACCCTATACCCACTGGAAAACACATTTACTGGGTTTTATTACGCTGTTTAGCCTTAGTTGGACCCTGGTGATTTATCATGTTTCTGAGGTCAGTCGGACGTTAACCAGTGCTGAGCTGCTGGCAGAGTTAATGATCATGATGAGTCTGCTCGGCTTTTATGCCTCCGCCCGCATCACGCTCACCATGGTATTACCCGTACTCTCAATCAGCACCTATATCACCTACCTCAGTGCCGATCATTCTGTCACACTCGCCAGCCAGCAATTTATCATCACCCTATTAGTGCTTTATACCGGTCGAAGAACCCTTTACCACTGGTTCGTTAACAGCATTACCAAAGAACATGACCGCCAATTACTGCTCAATCAGCTGAATTTGCTCGTCTCCCAAGATCAGCTGACTGGCATTAATAACCGCCGCTTTTTTGAATATGAGCTGGAAAAACAATTCCGAGCCTGCCGACGAGAACAACAACCACTGTCGGTGATCATGATCGATATCGACTGCTTTAAACAATACAACGACAACTTGGGGCACCCACAGGGAGATGCCTGTCTGAAGCAAGTCGCCAATATCCTAAAAGGATGTATCTTACGTCCGACGGACAGTGTATCCCGCTATGGCGGGGAAGAGTTCATCATCCTGTTGCCTGCTACCGATTTGGCCGGCGCAAAAAAGGTGGCCATGCGTATCAAAACGTCGTTGAACGAGGCAGCGTTGTCGCATCCATACTCGGCCATTAGCCCGCTGGTGACCGTCAGCCAAGGGATTGCACAACTGGAAGTCAACCAACGTTCCAGTCAGCTCATCGAACAGGCAGATAATCATCTCTATTTAGCAAAGGCTCAGGGACGCAATCAGTTTTACGCTCAGGCGACGTCATAAATTCATCACCGCCCCATTCTCAACACAAGTGCAAGAGGCACAATCGCCTATACTCAATGGCATTATGCGGATGAGTGAGACGTATGCGAACGATTTGGCGCTACTGCTTATTAAGCCTCTTATTGTGGCAAGGACACAGCCTCGCGTTTGAGGTAGCGCCTCTGCCGCCGGAGAAATACACCGGTGATCTGCCTGTCATGCAAGAACATGGCACCATCCGTGTTCTGGTCGCGGCCGATTTAGGGTTTTATTACCTTGATCGTGGTCGCCCTAAAGGCATGACCTCTGAAATGCTTTTGTTGTTTGAGCAATTCGTCCTCGCACAAACGCAACAACACCTGCGTATTCAAATCATTCCGGTTCCGCGTGACCAATTACTTCCCCGGCTGATAGCGGGATTTGGCGATATAGCCGCCGCTAACCTCACCATCACAGCGAAACGGGAGCAGCAAGTCACCTTCAGTACCCCTATCATCAAAGACATACAAGAACTGTTCATCACCCACGCGATGGAAGATCCCATCACCGATATCAATCAGTTATCTGAAAAAAGTGTCTGGGTACGGGCCAGTTCCAGTTATTACCAAAGTGTGCGTCGTATTAATCAACAACTCACTGATGCGGGTCGAGAGCCGATGTACGTCCACTTTCTGGAGGAAACGCTGCAAGACTATGAAATGCTCAGAATGATCCAGGAAGGCTTAATCCCAATGACGGTGCTGGATTCGCACAAAGCAGAATTTTGGGACCTAGTGACCGATAATTTACAAATCCATTACGAATTTCCGATTCGTGAAAATGGCGCTATTGGCTGGTGTTTTCGCCAGCAGAGTCCGAAATTGGCAAAACTTGTTGATGCATTCATTGAAAAAAACCGCCGAGGTACACTGAACGGCAATATCATTTTCAACAAATACCTGAACAGTAAAACCTGGTTCCAACGTGTTGTCAGCCCGTCGAATATCAAAAAGTTCAAAAAATTAGAGTCCAAGTTTATGCATTATTCTGAGATGTATGACATGAACTGGCTGATCATTGCCGCTCAAGCCTTTCAGGAATCCCAGTTTGATCAATCCAAACGCTCCCACGCCGGTGCCGTTGGGATCATGCAAGTGCTGCCACAAACGGCCGCCGAGCCTTACATAAACATTCGAAATATTCGTACCAGTGTCGATAACAACATCCATGCAGGCGTGAAATACATGGACTATATCCGCAGCCACTATGTGGCAGACGACAAAACAGACGCGCTGAATCAACTCTACTTTGCGCTGGCCAGTTACAATGCAGGCCCTAATCGCATAAAACGATTACGCGGCGTGGCGGAAGAGCGCGGCTTTGACCCGACGAAATGGTTCAATAATGTTGAAGTGGTGGTTAAAGATGAAGTGGGCATGGAGCCGATCACTTACGTGGGCAACATTAACCGTTATTACACCATCTATAAGCAAATATTCTCGCTGCAAAATGCCGCCAGCCAACAAATGGCAGAAAAAGCCAGCAGCTTACAGTACATGCTCAGCCGCTAAGCTTAGCGTCGTTGTGTTCCTTCTCAGCCAAAAAGAAACAACCCCCAATGCCAAAACACTGAGGGTTGTTTTTCTTGCTAACCTAGCCGGTTACCTAGCCTGGGCGCGCTCAATCAAGCATGAGTCGCTTTTTTATGTTGCTCTACAGACTGTAAGAAACGCGTTAAACCGGTGTTACATCACCGACAGTCGCCTGCGCGGTATGCTCTTCACCCAGATACATGCGTACATACTGCTCTGCCGCTTCCGACCATTCAAATCGGCAAGCCATCGCATTTTGCTGTAATCGCTTGAACTCTTGTGGACGTTGGCAATACAACAATAAGCTACGCTGCAACTTAATCAATAACGCTTCTGGCGTCGGTGCATCAAAAATGAAGCCCGTTGCCACTTGCGGTGTCGTATCGTAGTCAATCACAGTGTCTTTTAAGCCACCCACACTACGTACAATCGGCAAGGTACCATATACCAGGCTGTAGATCTGATTTAACCCGCACGGCTCAAATTCAGACGGCATCAAGAAGAAGTCCGCGCCCGCTTCCACACAATGTGCCAGCGGATTGTTGTACGCTTCCACAAACGCAAACTTATCACTGTGTGCCTCACTGATTTCACGCAACGCCGCAGCCAATTTCGGATCGCCGCTGCCGACAACCACAATCTGCACATCATTGAGCAAAAAGTCCTGAAGAATAGGCAACAAGTAATGAATACCTTTCTGCTCTGTCAGGCGACACACCATGCCATAAAGCGGTACGTCGTCTTGTGGGAAATTCACCTGCTGCTGTAAATCACGCTTACACGCTTTTTTACCGCGCGCCAGGCTCACTTTATTGGCTTTGTAATTTTGCTTAATGAACGGATCTGATTCCGGGTTCCAATCCCCGTAGTCACAACCATTCACAATGCCGTACAAATCACTGGCACGTTGTTGGAAATCACGCGCCATGCCATGTGCGCCCAGCTCGGTAACCAACTCTTTGGCATAGTTCGGGCTGACCGCATTCACTTTATCCGCATAGGCCACACCAGCTTTTAGCATGCTGATATTGGCAGAGCCCGCTTCCAACTGCACATAACGGTGTTGGATTAATTCTGGGATCAAGCTGTACTGATCGTAATTAAAAATCCCCTGGAACACGGCGTTGTGAATCGTAATCACACTTTGTGTTTGGGCGAAAAACGCATTGTCTGCATAACGGGTGCGCAGCAAAAACGGTACCAACCCCGTGTGCCAGTCATTACAGTGCACAACGTCTGGCTGGAATCCGATTTTTTCACACAAGTCTAATGACGCTGCGCTGAAGAATGCAAAACGCTCACCGTTATCCGCATAACCTTGATTGTTTTCCGCGTAGATCTCTGGGCGATCAAAATAGTGTGGTGCATCTACCGCGTACACCGGGATCTCACCACTTTTCAGGGTCTTCACCCGATACGGCACAGCCTGTGGTTGAGTCGGTACATATAACTCGGTTGTTAATGCCGTTTCAGCCTCATCACGCGCCGCCACTGGGCGGTAACAAGGCATCACGATGCGTACATCGTGACCCAGTGCCTGTAGTGCTGCAGGCAGGGACTTGGCGACATCCGCCAACCCACCTGTTTTTACAAAACCATCTACCTCAGAGGCCACAAATAAAATGCGCAATGACGGTGTGCTCGGTTTATTCCTCGTAACCAATTTTCGCTCCTTTTGGAATAACGACGATCCCTTCGTCTGACACGTGGTACTTCTTCTTATCTTCTTCGAGGTTCTCACCAATAATGGTGCCCGGGGCAATCTGGACATTCTTATCAATGATGGCGCGACGAATCGAACAGTTAGCACCAATCTTCACATCACCCAAGATAACGGATTCCGTGATAGTCGTACATTGATCAACATTGGTTCTAAAGCCCAATACAGATTTATGTACACGTGCTCCACGGATATAACTGCCTGCTGAAATCATACAGTTGTTGATATCGACTTTGCAGCTTTCACTGTCAAAGATCGTTGCAGGTGGTAGCGGTGGGTAGAAGGTGTGAAGCTGCCACTGACGGTTATATAGCGAGAATGGCGCATCTTCAGATAGCAGATCCATGTGGGCCTGCCAGTAGGATTCAATGGTACCGACATCACGCCAGTAACCGGTCGACTTTTCACCCGGGATCACATTGGTGGTAAAGTCATAAACAAACACTTTTCCTTGCGGGAATAGCTTAGGAATAATGTCTTTGCCAAAGTCGTGGCTCGAATGCTCGTTCTCGGCATCGGCTTCCAGTTCTTCACACAATACACCCGTTTCAAAGATGTAGTTGCCCATCGACACTAATGCGAAGTCCGGATCCCCTGGGATACATTTCGGATTCTTTGGTTTTTCTTCAAAGCCAATCATGCAACCCTGCTCATCAACTTCGATGACACCAAATGCACTGGCTTCACGCAGTGGCATACGTAACGCTGAAACGGTCAGATCGGCTTTTTTCTCTAGGTGATAATCCAGCATCTGCTTCACATCCATCTTATAGATGTGGTCGCTACCGAAAATACACACTTGATCCGGTTCTTCTAACTCAACGAAACGCAAATTTTGGTAAATCGCATCCGCCGTGCCGTCGTACCAACGCTTGCCCATACGCATTTGCGCCGGAACAGGGTCAATAAAACGCCCGGTGATCCCAGAAATATTCCATCCTTTCTTCATGTGCAGGTACAAAGATTGCGACTTAAATTGTGTCAGCACATAAATTTTCATCAAATCTGCATTCAAAAAGTTATTCAATGCAAAATCGATTAATCGGTAACTACCACCAAATGGCACCGCAGGTTTCGTTCGTGAGTCAGTTAAAGGGCGTAGACGTGAACCTTCTCCGCCTGCCAAAATCATACCTAAAACACCAGCCATGGTGTACCTCCTTGTCTGTAAGCAACTGGGTACATATATACCACAAACAAATATCACTTGAGAATGGTATTTCCTTAAAACTTCGTTAATTTTTTACAAAAATACCCATTTTGAGTGATTACGCATTGTTCGATACAGATCACACTCGGTGCATCATTAAACATTTGTTAAGGGAATTGTGAAAACATCACACATTAACGCCCTCCTCATTGACATCGCCTAAAAACCTCTTTTTCTCCTTCTACACGCAACCTATCCTCCATTCACTCCGCCTTTTCTACGCCTATTTCTACACCTCATCACTACGCCCTTCCTCCCACCGCAAAAGCTGAGTACATTAAAGACAGCAAACCGTAGACTGGTCACAGTGCATTGTAAGGAACTCATGATGACAACTGTTTCTATTCCCATGACACCTATTTCTATGTCACCTGTATTGTTCACCCCTGACGCGATGATAACGCCAACAACCAACGTCATTCTGCATGCTTTTGATTGGCCGTATGCGCGCGTCACGGAATCTGCTGCCGCAATCCGCCAAGCAGGCTTTAAAGCGGTGCTGGTCTCGCCACCGATGGCATCCAAGAAATCGGATAAAGGCACCCAATGGTGGCAACGCTATCAGCCAGAAGATTATCGCGTGATCGACAATCAGCTCGGCAATACCCGCGATTTCAAATGCATGGTCGATACACTGGGTGAATACGGGGTGGATATTTACGCCGATGTGGTCTTCAACCATATGGCCAATGAATCGGCAGAGCGTGACGACCTCACCTATCCCTCTCCTGCGCGTCAGCAGGCATACCAGCAACAGGCGGAGCACTATCGTGCGCTGACACTGTTTGGCGATCTGTCTGAACCCTTATTTACGGAATCAGATTTTGTTACCGCTTTTCCAATCGAGAATTGGGAAAACCCGTGGGAAGTACAGCATGGCCGTCTTAGTGGCGGGAAAAGCGATCCCGGGTTGCCGACCCTTGACCATCACGATAACGTAGTAAAAAAACAACAATTTTATCTGCTCGCGTTAAAGACACTCGGCGTAAAAGGCTTTCGAATCGATGCGGCAAAGCATTTAACACTGCAACATTTGCAGGCAGTATGGACACCAAGCATCTGTGAAGGCATGCATGTGTTTGGTGAGATCATCACAGATGGAGGCGTCAGCAAAACGGAATATGAGCTGTTCCTTGACCCCTACCTGAAAGATACCCGTTTAGGGGCTTATGACTTCCCACTGTTTCATTCGATCTATAACGCGTTTGAGAAAGGCCTGCCGTTATCGAGCCTCAGCCACCCATACTCGGTGGGGGAAGCGTTGGCCTTTGATCGCGCCATCACCTTTACCATTACTCATGATATTCCCAATAATGATGTGTTCATTAATCAGGTGATGTCTGAATCCAATGAACACCTCGCCTATTGCTATATTTTGGGACGAGATGGCGGCGTACCGCTGATTTACAGTGATTTAGACACCAGTGACATTGTGAATCATGCCGGACAGCCTCGCTGGGTAGACAGTTGGAAGCAACATCAATTGCAGCAAATGATTGCCTTCCATAACGTGATGCATCCCTACCCGATGCATGTATTGAGTGCCGGTCAGGATCACCTGTTATTCAGTCGGGGCAATAAAGGGATAGTGGCGATAAACCGAGGGGAGCAGCCAATCACCTTGTCGTTACCGAAAGGTCGCTATCGTCACTGTCTGGGTCACGTGAATGGGCTGCGTGAACAGTGCGGTCAACTCTTCTTGCCCCCTAACAGTTGCGCGATGTTGATCAATCTGGATGATTAATTTTACACGGATAACATAAAGCAAAACGCCTCACCATAACGTGCTTGTTATGGTGAGGCGTTCTTAGCACCCAGTGACATCAAAATGAAGAATTGAGAATGTCGTCGCTAGGTCATTCCTGTCAATCACGCTCAACGGCTAACACTTTTCCGCTGAACAAATCCATTTCAACTTCGACTTCCTGTCCGTCCGCATTACGCGCTTCGATTTCAATCTCATGCTCATCACGTTCCACTTTGATCTTACGGAAATCGTGATACCCCTGACTTTGCAGTAATCGCATCGCTTTTGGCACAGTCAGCTCTTTCACTGTCGGTTCAACCGGATCCGCCATCGCCGGCAAGGCCACCGCACTGGCCACGAGTAGCACAGGTATTAGTTGTAGTTTTGATTTCATAGGTTCACCTGCTTTTTGTCACTTCCATTTGGGTATACCAGAACTCCCATCCTACGCATACCAACCAGCATCATTGCGTATTGCTGTCACAATATCGCATCATGCTGTCATGTTGCATATTATCAGCCTATTATGCGCGATGAGATGTGAATAACATCACGCAATAGCAGTTTATTACTCAATTCTGACATATGATATTCGAATACCCTGCACCAATAATTAGACTTCACTGCATTCTGCGACTACAAACAAGGTATTTAGTAAAAATTCATCCCATCTGCGTCAACACTCAGCCACCTCTCACATCACACTGTGATAAGGAGACAGGATGACCCACGAATACCGAATAGAAACTGACAGTATGGGGGACGTTCAGGTCCCGAAAAATGCACTGTATCGTGCGCAAACCCAACGCGCCATCAACAATTTCCCCCTCAGCGGCATTCCCCTTCCCCCTCTGTTTATTCAAACATTGGCCTACATTAAACAAGCTGCTGCGCGAAGCAATCTGGAACTGGGGCTGCTGGAACACGATAAAGCCCACGCCATTATCGACAGTTGCCAATTAATCATTGATGGGCAACACCTTGACCAATTTCCCATCGACACTTTCCAAACGGGCTCTGGCACCAGCTCTAACATGAATGCCAATGAGGTGATCGCAACCCTTGCCAGTATTCGCCTTGGTCACAGTGTGGATGCCAATGATGACGTCAACATGGGGCAAAGCAGTAATGACGTGATCCCGACAGCAATTCAAGTCAGTAGTGCCTTGGCTTGCCACTCACTCCTCTTCCCGGCCATCGATCATGCGATAGAAACACTCGCCGAGCGTATTGCTGCCATTGGTGATACCGTCAAAACTGGTCGCACGCATTTGATGGATGCGATGCCCATTACACTGGGGCAAGAGTTAGCCGGCTGGCAAACCCAATTGCTCAAAGCCCGTAAAGGCATTGAACACGCCTTAGAAGAAGTCACGGCACTCGCCCAAGGCGGCACCGCAGTAGGAACGGGCATCAACACCGCACCGGAATTTGCCGTTATTTTTGCCAACAATATTTCCGTTTCCACCGAAGTAGAATTCACGGTCAGTGATAACTTCTTCTATAACCTCAGCAGCCAGGACGCTATTGTCGCTTTGTCTGGCCAAATAAAAACGGCTGCGGTCGCGCTGATGAAAATGTCTAACGATTTACGCTGGATGAACTCGGGGCCACTGGCCGGGTTACGGGAAATTGAATTGGAAGGGTTACAGCCAGGGTCATCTATTATGCCGGGAAAAGTGAATCCCGTGATCCCGGAATCTACTGCCATGATCGCCGCACAAGTGATAGGAAACGATACCACTATCACCGTGGCAGGCCAGTCAGGTAATTTTCAATTGAATGTGATGCTGCCATTAATCGCACACAATATCTTGCAAAGCATTGAATTACTGGCCAACGGCTTAACTGTGCTCGCGGATAAAGCGCTGGCGACGTTTACGGTAAATGACGCCACATTACAGCAAGCCTTAGCGAAAAACCCCATCTTAGTGACGGCGTTAAACCCGATTATTGGCTATGCCAAAGCCGCAGCAATTGCAAAGAAAGCCTATGCAGAACAGCGAGAGATCATTGATGTAGCCGCAGAAGAAACCGAAATGAGTAGAGAGCAGCTCACCACCTTGTTAAACCCGTACCATCTGACACAAGGAGGCGTTGCCGATCAGTAGATGCGATTATGATTCTGTTAGCAGTAACTTTTCAGGCGACATCGAAGGGATATTAGGCATGTCAGATTGCCCGACAATTTTAGGGTGACCCGTATAGTAGCCCTGCAGAAGATCGGCCCCCAGAGCGATGGCCGTCTGAAAAGCCCGTTTGTTTTCAACGCCTTCAATCAATACCTTGGCATTGATCTCGCGCGCCACCTGAATAGCATCCAGCATGGGCGTCAACTGTCCATCAAGATACTGCTGCAATAAAGATTGATCGATCTTGATCAGTCCCGGCATCACCGCACGCGTACGGATTTCTGACGATCCCTGCGAACCATAGTCATCAATGGCGATTTGTAATCCATCCTGATGCATCGCTCGAATCGCATTCACCAAGTTTATATCGTCATCGCAATAATGCTCCAATATCTCAATAAAAATATGGTCAGGCGATAACCCTAATTCCAAAATACGGGGAATTAATAATGACTGTTTAAAGGCCGGCCGTAAGCTATCGATAATAGCGACCGGTGTCATATTAATAAAAAGCTTTGAATCCGAAAAAAACTCAGCAAAATTCCTTAGGTGTATCACTCTTGCTAAGCGATCGATATTAATAAGATGCGCTTCAATATTTTGATACATACGGATCATATCACCCGTATTCACCAATTCGCCGTCTTCAGTGTACATTCGCATGAGGGCTTCATAAGCATACAACTCACCACTTGGCGTCACAATTGGCTGAAAAGCGCTTTTTAACAATAAGTTATGATAAGTAGCACAATAAGAACCGTCCTCAAGGCACGTTACGTACTGCTCTAACTCTTGTCGCGTCCTTAATACTTTTTCCACTCGAGGCCCAATTTCACTGATGACTAACCCATCAAAATAAACATTATTATTTTGTACTAAAGCCATAATAACGATGATTTAACGTTACGTCACACTTTAACTGATGACAAAACAACCATTGTGTATGTTTTGTCTCATTAATAAAACAATGAAACGAGACAATACTGAAACAAAAAATCAGGCAAATGAGAGAATATGCCTTATTTTTAACCTAATTAGCGAAAATTACAGCTTATTAACAAAGATAATATCTTCACACGCTTTTTACCGTTTCACCGTCATTATATCATCAAACGCCAAAAAAATGGCACATCACACTATACAACCTACTTTCACCCAGTCGTGCACGCCCCTCACTGCAATTTATCGGGGGCAAGTAATGATCTCTGCGACCGGTCAGGGTAAAATCCCCAGCCATAATGTGCCCACCACATAAATGACGGTGCGGCGTACTTACAGCAACGATAGATCAGCCTATGCATTCCCCTGAACATTGTTTTACTCCCTTTAAGGCCAATATTGATGCCTTTGCCCTGCCAGAGCGTTTTAACTTTCCGTTCTACTACGAGCCCCACCCGCTGTGCTTGTTAGCCGCAGAAGAGCTGCAACAGCACCTGTTAACGCAAGCGGATTGGCAACACAACTTTGGCTTGGATGCAGATCAAGGCGAAGATAGCGCTAACGCCATTGGCAAGATGTTCGGGGTACTGCTTGTGCGCAGCCCAGAAGGTGAGATCGGCTACCTGTCAGCCTTCTCTGGCAAAATGGCCGATCAAAACCTGCTGCCTGGCTTTGTGCCGCCGGTATTTGACATGCTGACTGAAGGCAGTTTCTTTCTAACCGAACAAGTGGAAATCAATGCCATCACACACCGTATCGAGGCTCTGACCACCGATCCAACGGCAGTCGCACTGAAAAAAGCACTGAAAGCGGAAAAGCATGCCCGAGATGAAGCACTGAAAACCCATCGCAGCAACATGGTTGAAGCGCGTAAAGTGCGTAAGGCACTCCGTGAAAACAGTGCTGCTCTCTCTCAGGAAGAGCGTCATGAGCTGAAGCAACGCTTAAGCCAGGAAAGCGTGATTGAGAAGCTGCAACTGCGTGATCTGAAGCTGGAATGGGAAGCACGCGTGAATCAGTTGCAAACCGAGCTGGATGCACTGACCGCTGACGTTGCCCCGCTGAAACAAGAGCGCAAAGATCGTTCTTCCGCGTTGCAGAAAAAACTGTTCGCTCAATACCGCTTCCTGAACATTAACGGTGAAGAAAAAGATCTGGGTGATATCTTTGCTGATACCACACAAGGTGTGCCACCTGCCGCTGCCGGTGAGTGTGCCGCCCCTAAACTGCTGCACTACGCCTTCAAATGGGGCTTTACGCCGCTGTCGATGGCAGAGTTTTGGTGGGGGATCTCGCCGAAATCAGAAATTCGCCGCCACAAGAACTACTACCCCGCGTGTCAGGGTAAGTGTCAGCCTATCTTGACTCACATGCTGTCAGGCATGGACGTGGACGAAAACCCGCTCCAGCATAATCCGGCGGAAGGCAAAAGCATTGACATCATCTACCAAGATGACGATATGGCGGTGGTAAACAAACCTGCTGAATTCTTATCCGTACCGGGAAAAATGGTGGAAGATTCCGTTTACCTGCGCATGAAGCAGCAGTTTCCCGATGCGACCGGCCCCTTGATTGTACATCGCCTGGATATGTCGACCTCGGGTCTCATGGTGATTGCCATCAGCAAACGGGCGAACAAGAGCCTGCAGAAGCAGTTCATTCAGCGCACAGTGCAGAAAACGTATACCGCACTGATTGACGGTGTACTCACCCAAGACAGCGGCCAGATCAACCTGCCAATGCGCGGCGATCTTGATGACCGCCCGCGTCAGTTAGTGTGTTATGAACACGGCAAGCCGGCAGAAACCACCTATGAAGTGATCAGCCGTACCGACAAACACACCAAAGTGCGCCTATACCCTAAAACAGGCCGTACTCACCAGCTGCGAGTGCATTGTGCCCACAGCCTTGGCCTGAATATGCCCATCATTGGTGATGACTTGTACGGTGTGAAAGCCAACCGCCTGCATTTACATGCTGAGACTTTAGAGCTGACCCACCCGATCACCCACGAGCCAATGCGTTTCCACGTGGATGCCGAGTTTTAACTGATCTGGTTTAACTAACCAGCTTTAACCGCTCGACAATGTCCAGCTAGCGCAAAAACAAAAACACCCCAGCAGATGACTCTTCTGGGGTGTTTTTTATGATCGTATTGAAGGCGCTTTTACATCACTGACGCATCGTATTATATATACGATTATGCGGTCGCCGCGACCGGCTCATCTTCTTTCTGGGTGATCAGTTTGTAAGACATGATACCAATCACCATCGCCTTGATGATCATCATCTGCGGGTTGCCATAGTAGCCCACCATACCGACCAAACCGGAAATCAGCATCAGTACACGGTACTTACGCAGGCTGGTCATGTAGATAGCTGCCAGGATGACACCCAGATCCGCAAACTGGAATGCCACAGCCAACGTCGGTTCAGCAATGAACGACGACACTGCAAAGTACAGAATAGTCAAAATACCCAGACCCATTGCTGCACCCAACGCCATGATCAGCTTATGTGAGACCGTGGTGAAGTCTTTGGCATAACGGTAAGTGTTAATGCTGGCCACTGATAGGTTCAGAATGACTTTGGCATGCCACCCCATCAAAAACGCCCAAATAATATCATTGGCCGCAGAACCAAACGCCGCAAAACGCGTCGCTTTCATACTGTTAAAAATGGTCAGAGAGATATAAAAAGCAACACTCGTCCAGCC
This sequence comes from Photobacterium aphoticum, assembly GCF_001029435.1. Lineage (GTDB taxonomy): Bacteria > Pseudomonadota > Gammaproteobacteria > Enterobacterales > Vibrionaceae > Photobacterium > Photobacterium aphoticum. Next base: position 48,223 of record NZ_LDOV01000023.1, read on the forward strand.
CAGTACGTCAACAACTACATCCATTCCCGTTCCCCGTAGGTCATCAATCTTAGGGCTAGATAGTAATGGGATAGCACCGAGTAAACAAGCACGTTTTTTCAATATATTAGTGACAAACACTGCCTGTATTTATATGACAATATTTTTATCCATAAACAACAATTGATTACAAAATAACCACCCAGCATGAAAACAAAGCATTTTTTCACTCCGCACATGAAATGCCCCTAGTCTATGAAAGGTTATCCACAGATTCTGGGGATAATGTGTGGCTATTCCTGTCTATATCCTTTGACACATTTACTCACAAAATACCGTTCCCCCATAACCGATCGCCCATCACTGTGCGCCATGTACGGGACTCACGATGAGAGAAAAGCCAAGCCGTACAGGCACACGGTATTGAGTCCGCACATTGCTGTCACTGCCAGCCACTTTTTCGCCGCCCTGCCTTGTCGTAGATGTATCAACAATGCGACGGCCAATAACAGGCATGTGGCAACACCAGCATATAAGGCGTTTCGCAACATCAGCAGCGTAAACCCCTCCCCCCCATCAGGCATATAATTCGCCCAATAGTAAAAGGCGATACCCAACACGACCCAGCTGGGCCCTGTGCCCCATACCAGATACTGCCGAAAGGATTTCGGTACCATGTTCACAACTCCTTTGTGAGATTGACTACTTAACGATGAATGTGCACGTATCATACTCTACTTTCATACTGCCCAGCCCCATTTTATCCGTAGAATCATCGACATCCTCACTTTATTCGCAAACGATACACCGCCCGTTGTATCAGGCTTGTTAGGTAACGCTGACTACAGCCATAGCTAAAACTGAATATCTTTCTGAAAAAAACAGGCGTAATCTAGCCCAGCAATTAGATCCAGAGGTAAGTAATGTATTTTGAAAATGGTCGCGCATTGATCGTGGAAGGCGGTGCAATGCGAGGAATTTTTGCCAGCGGAGTGCTTGATGCCTTCTTGGCAGAACAGTTTCAGCCTTATGACTTTGCCATTGGCGTCTCTGCCGGTGCATCCAACTTGTTAGGATACCTTTCCAACGCGCCTAAACGCAGCTACAACGTCATCACAGAATTGGCGACCAGCAAAACCTTCTATAACCCTCGTCGCTTTTTACAAGGCGGTGATTTGGTGGATATTGAATGGTTATGGGAAGCGGCGGGCGAGCAGTATCCGATTGATAAATCCACCTTGTTATCCAATATCCCTTTATGGGCAACGGTGACGAACGTAGACACTGGCCATGCCGACTACTACCGCATCAATGCTGATAACATGAAAAACGCCATGATTGCGACAGCAGCACTGCCGATCGCCTACAAATCACCACCGTGTTTTTCTGGCGGTTGCTATACCGATGGCGGCGTGGCCGATTCCATTCCGGTAAAAGAAGCCTATCGTCGTGGTGCCCGTGACATTACCGTTATCCTGTCACACCCGCTGAGTTACCACATGAACCCAGCCAAGCACCCATGGATGATGAAAAAAATGCTGTTCCGCTATCCGGGCATTGCGGATGCGATGATCCACCGTTCAGAACACTACAACGCTGCGCTGGATTTCATTCGCAATCCACCCGCAGATACCACGGTAAAAGTGCTGGCTCCACCAGAAGGCTTTGACATTAAACGACTGACGATGAACAAAACCCATTTAGATAAAGGCTACCAGATGGGGATTGAGGCGGGCCAAGCCCATATGCGTAACCTGCAAGGTTTGCACGGGTTGGATGACGAGAACTGCCACTTCTGTATCTAAGATTTCTCGTCAAAAAGCAGAAAACAGAAAGCAAAAAACAGATAAAAAAGAGGCTGCACCTTTTTACATTGAGTAACTACATCGAGTAACTACATCAAGTAACTAAAAGCACAGCCTCTTCTGTTTTTGTTATCGCGTACTTTGCTCGATTAAGCTATTACGACTCTTTACTGTTACGCGGTGTTAGCTCATTCAGCGGCAGCCAATTCACCGCCACGCCAGATTGCTCAAACATCTCTTGGCTCACGCGAATTTTATCACCCCAGCGAGACAAAAAGTCTTCCGATTGCTCCGGACAATGTACAGCGGTAATCCCTGTTTGAATGATTTTCGCCGCACAGTTAGGGCAAGGGAAATGGGTCACCCAAATCTCACACCCCGCCAAGTCACGCTTAGCAAACAAAATCGCGTTTTCTTCCGCGTGCAACGTTTTCAGCAGTTTCATCTCGCGGTCATCCGTATCCGCGCTGTCTGACACACCGTGTGGGTAGCCGTTAAAACCAACGGATACAATACGGTTGCCTTGTGTGATGACTGCACCCACCTGAGTCGACGGGTCTTTACTCCATGACGCGACCAGCTCAGCCATTTGAAAAAAGCGCACAGCCCATTTTGAAATCATGCTCTTTACCTTTTTTATTCATCATAAAAGACGCATTGCAGCGTTGCCGCCCCTTATTCGAGCCGGCAACGCTGCAATCATGGCTACATTCTGCAAAACTTATGCACAGGGCTCAAGTCTTACCACTGGATCGCACCACAACAGCGTCCGTTCACGTCACGTTTGCTGATATTGCCATCAACCCTGTATACGTTGCTTAACGCCACGCCAATACGCGTACTTCGTTGCCCTCTTCCGGATTCGCCGGAATATTCATCGACAGCAAGAAAGAAATGACCGCCATACCCGCACCGGCCAAGAACACGGTTGCTGGCGATGTCAGCCACAGCACACCAAAGGTCACCGGGATCACCACCGCTGCAATATGGTTAATGGTGAACGATACGCCTGCCGTAGAGGCCATATCTGCCGGATCAGCAATCTTCTGGAAGTAGGTTTTCATTGCCAATGCCAGCGCAAAGAATAAGTGGTCAATCACGTACAGTGCCGCACCCATTTCTGCGGTTTCTACAAACGCGTAACCCACAAAAACAAATACCAAGCCCACATATTCAAACATCAATGCATTGCGTTCACCGACACGGCCGATGAAGCGCCCGATCTTCTTCGCGAATAACCAGTTGAAGAAATAGTTAGCCAAAAATAGCAGCGTGATATCTGCAGCAGAATAGCCGAACTTCTCGACCATCAAGAAGCCTGCAAATACCATGAAGATCTGGCGACGCGCACCGCTCATAAACGTTAATGCGTAGTACAACCAGTAACGCTTACGTACTACCAATTTCTTGGTCTGTGGGGTGCCTTCCGGGAAGTGTGGGAAAGCAAGCGCCACGAAGATCAGCAGCAAGAACGCAACAGAACCGGTGATCAAGTACACCCACTTGTACTCCATCTGAAACTGTTCCAGCATCACCCACAACGCACCATAAGTACACAGAGACGTGAATGCGCCAACCGAAATCAACTTACCCAGCACTTCTGGTGCTTCTTCTTTGTTCAGCCACTGCAGTGACAGTGACTGCTTCAGTGTTTCAAAGTAATGGAAACCGATCGACATGATCATGGTGGTTGCTAACAGGCCAGCCACCGACGGGAAGAAACCGGTAATGGCCACGCCCAATGTCAGCATCGCCAGCGACAAAATAATGAAGCGTTGTTCACGAATAAACATCAGCACAAACACCGCCGTGAAAGCCAAGAAGCCCGGAATTTCACGCACACTCTGTAGCAGACCGATATCAGCGCCGGTAAATGCGGCCTTTTCAACCACAAAGTTATTCAGTAGTGCCTGCCAGCTCGAAAAGGCAACAGGAACGATAATGGAAATAAGAATGAGAAAGTTTTGCGGCGTTCTCCACCCATCGGGGAAGCGTTTTGAGAGCATGGACAGTCCATCAAAAGAGAATATAAAAATGTTAACGTCTCAGACTATCAGCAATAACGATAATGAAAAGCACATTTACAATTTCGACAATTCAGAGCGTCCTTGCCCCATGCCTGACGTTTGTCGCCCTGCATGTCATGCATCCCATCGGACTACCACAATGCCCGAAATTGACGATGGCACCCCTTGCATGTGCTCTGTGCCTCCTCAACACCCTGCAAAGCTGCTTGACGGTTTTGTTTTTGCGCGGCGTGATACAGAGCCACAAAACCCGCATCCATATGCGCTAACCCCGTGTGAAATGCCCCTTGATGCTTGTTATCCCATACTTTCTCTTTGGTTTTACTGCCTTCGGCACTGCCTAGCGGAAACAAACCGGATAACCGCTGACTATGTTGCTGTAACTCATCTGCCTTCTCACTTACCCATACCCAATCAACATCGTCTTGCTTCAATGCCCTTGCGACTGAACGTGTCGTGCTGTCGATGTCTGAAAATGCGGCCTGACGCTGTTCGATGGCTTGTTCGACATTCACCTCATGATGATGGATAGTTTCTGCCGCCCAGCTGACTGTCGTAAAGCTCAGCATCGACATGCCGATCAGCGATGCACACAACCTTGTTGTTCTTTCACTTGCACCCTTATTCACCACTTGCTTCTTCACTCTTTTCTTATTCATCTTGTTGACCTCTCACCCTTTCTGGTGACTTTTCTTGATATCGGCTTGCTGCTGTTGCTTGCTGTTTATGCTTACCGACACTTGTCGCGCTGTATTTGAACAAGGAATAAATTACACAGCAATAGTTGCAATTGCAACCATTGCTGTGTAATTTATTTATCAGACACGAAAGTAATACAACCTCATTAAAATTGTGACCAGACAGTGAGAGATTCACCATGATGAAGATTTGGGATTTACCTATCCGTATTTACCATTGGCTACAAGCAGGCCTATTTTTGGCACTGTGTGCCTCCGGATTTACCGGCCAAGGACCGCATGTGCAACTGGGTTTAGCTCTGTTGGCATTACTATTATGGCGGATCAGTTGGGGGATCATCGGCAGTGATACCAGCCGCTTCAGCCAATTTCTCCACACACCCATGACAGTAATCCGCTATTTAAAGGGGCAATATCGTAGCCTCCCAGGGCATAATCCAGCTGGCGGATGGATGGTGATCACCATGATCACCCTCTTGGTGCTGCAGTGCCTCAGTGGCATGGTACTGGCAGGCCTGTTTGACAAGATCCCCCTGCTCAACACCCTGCTGACTGATGAGATTTATCATACCGCTGCCCTTGCACACGGGGGATTAGCACGCGGGTTAATCCTGACGGTTGTGGTACATCTTCTCGCTATTGCCTACTACAAATTACGCAAGCAGCCGTTAGTCTGGGCAATGATCAGCGGCCGTAAAGCACAAGAGGCGATGAGCGATCCGCATACAATCTTGCAGTTTGCCAGCACTCGAAAAGCAATCATGGTGTTTCTTGTATCACTATTGGTTACAATGGCCTTTGTTGTATAACGCTTTTTTAAGCTCTTTGAATCACGTCCTCTGGCGCTTGCCGAAGGGGATAATAAGTAGTTAGGCCAAGCATGAATCAAGAATTTGACCGCCAAGCCAGTTTCGGTTGGCTCATCAATGTCGTCGCAAACAATGCGTCGAAAACCTTTGATGCAGCGCTGAAAAAACACGGGCTAACAGTAGCGCTATGGCCCACCATGATGTGCTTGTGGGAAGAAGAAGGGATCACCCAAACGGAGATCGCGCAAAAGTCGAAAGTGGAAAACTCCACCACGACCCGCACGTTGGATAAGTTGGAGAAACTGGGCCTGGTCGAACGTCAGGATGATCCTAACAGTCGCCGCTCTTTTCGTATTTACCTCACCGAACAAGGCCGAGCATTAAAAGACGAACTGCTGCCCATTCCGGTGCAAGTGAACCAGCAAGTGCTCAGCGAGTTGAACGACAAAGAGCAAGCACAGCTCATCCAGTTGTTACAAAAAATGGTTGATAAACTCTGACCACCAGCACATGCCGGCTTCATGGATTCTGAAGCCGGCCCTTATTGATACGGTTTATTTCGCGCAATCATGAAGGCGACCACAAAAGGCACCTCCGCAACAGGCTTTTCCATTACAGGAACTTCAATAAAAGACACCGCCATCACAGAAACCACGCTTCCCCTTACAGCCTGTTAAATACTTTCCTGAATGCCGTCCAATCACGATGCGGGCACAATCTACCGAGATCAGGGATTGCGGTAAGCTAGCGGTATTGATAATGCTGATGTAGAGGGACGCTCGATGTTGAAAAAGACAATCATGATCGCACTGGGAGTGCTGGTGCTAACAGGATGTGTGAACCGTGATGAAATCTATGCCAACCCACCACAAGAACTGGTCGATGGTGTAAATCAACTGATGCCGGCTGCCAGTGAATTTGTCCATGAAGCTGAACGCGAAGCCCTCGCCAACGGCATTCCTTTAACTGAGCAGCAAGTTGCGTTAGCAGACACATTAGGGGTACTGCATCCTGAGAACGTGCGCTTGTACTTTGTCGACAAACTGCCTGCCCCGAAAGATCCAGAACTACTGAAAATCGCGAAACGCGTGGGTTACACCAACCCAAATATGGCGGGGTACACCTATGGGTACGGCGTGTGGATCAACAAACGCTATAAAAACCAACGTAACTTGATTGCGCATGAATTGGTGCATGTTAAACAAGCCGAAGCGCTGGGGCTGGATGAACAAACTCGCCAGTACTTAATGCAGATGTATGTGTATGGTTATTACAACGCCCCCATGGAAGTGGAAGCCCGTGCGTTAACCGATCACCTGTAAGACATACGCCTCTGGCTTCATCACGCACAAAGGCCGCTATCCATTGCGGCCTTTGTCGTTTGGCATGATGTAGAGAGGTAAGTGGTGTGTGATTTTTCGTGCCTGGCCTTTCGTATGAAGCTTTTTCTTACGTAGCCTTTCGCTTGTTAGCTGGCAATTCTCAAAGCGTTATGGCTGATAGTGCTTAATCGCTTGATCCAGTACATGCGTCGCTTCCTTGCTACTCATTACGCCCTGCACTTCCATCCCGCCATCTTTACCTTTGTAGTTGGCAAACCAGGTTTTAACAATATCGACAGCCCCTGGATACTGCGCCTGCAGCGCTTCAATGGAGGCAATATCTTTGAAGGTAGATTGTTCTACCACGGGTACTGCAATCAACTTGTCATCTTGCTCACCGCCATCCAGCATCTTCAAGCCACCAATCACACGCACCGGTACCACACTTCCTCGCTCAATGGCCGAACCCAGTACCAGAATATCTAACGGATCGCCGTCGCCACCTAATGATTTGGGTAACGCTGTACTTGGAATAGTGCCGTAGTTACCCGGATAACCCAAGTAATGCACGATACGCGGCTGGCCATTTTTGAACTCCCAATTGATGATGGAGCTGTCTTGTTTGCTCACTTCCCACTTTTCATTGCTTCCTGTCGGGATTTCAATGATCGCATTGATGGTGCCATTGCTGTTCTTGCTTGGAATATCCACAAGGTAGTCATAGTTAGCTTTAATCGTGTAGGTATCCACTTGCGTAAAGTCTATTGTGGCAAAGGTCGACGTGGAAGCCATCAAGATGCTGGCGAGTAAAAGTGATTTTTTCATTGTTATATCCATAAAAGTCGCCCGTTCCATCAGGGCTATCAAAGTAAACAGGCGCATTTTTCCTTCTTCGCTTTAAAGAAAAATGAACGATTGATGTACTTTTAAAGACACTCACACGCTATTTCGCCAACGGGGACAACACGGCAATGCATCAAATCTTCTTGACCTGTCTACCGCTTTACAGTTCATACTAAGCATGTAAACGTCACTTTCTGACAATTAACACCGTTAACGAATAGGCAGGTCTACCCATACCATGAGCGCACCATCATTAATCGATTTAGGCATGCGACCATTTTTCCAGCAGCAACTCTCGCTCGAAGAGTTAGAGCATTGCGCCCTCGGCCGCGTCATTGAGTTGCACAAATCTGAAGTCGTGTTGCTCGCGGGGGATGAACCATTACGCTTTCCACTCAATCCAAACCATGATCCTCTGTGTGTCGGGGATTGGGTGGTCTTTAATGACGAACGCTTGGTACGTGGACTGGAAAGACAATCTCTGTTTCAGCGTAAAGCGGCAGGTAGCGCCAATGAGCGTCAACTTATCGCAGCCAATATCGATACCGTGTTTATCGTCAGCTCGCTCAACGATGATTTCAGCTTAAACCGCATTGAACGCTATTTGGCCTTAGCCAAAGAAACCTATGTAGAGCCGGTTATCGTGTTGACTAAGGCCGACCTTTGCGCGGATGCCGATGCTATTCGTCAACAAGTACAGCGACTGGATGCCCTATTGAGCGTACATTGCGTGAATGCATTAGACAGCAACGACATTGATCTCTTGAAAGGCTACTGCCAACGCGGCAAGACATTGGCATTTATGGGCTCTTCCGGTGTAGGTAAATCTACGCTGGTCAACGGCTTGCTAGGGCATGATGCGATGGAGACAGGCAGCATTCGCGAACAAGACAGCAAAGGCCGCCACACCACTACCTATCGTGCGATTAAATGGCTACCGGAAGGCGGTTTGTTGATGGACACCCCGGGCATGCGCGAACTGCAACTCAGTGATGCCAAAGACGGCATTAAACTGACCTTTGCAGAGATTGAATCGCTGGCGGAGCAATGCCGTTTCAGCGACTGCCAGCACATCAATGAACCGGGCTGTGCCGTACTTCATGCGGTAGAAACCGGTGCGCTTTCCGCCCGCCGATTGGATAACTTCCAGAAGCTATTGCGCGAAGATGCACATAACAGCGCGACCTTGGCACAAAAACGCGCTAAAGATAAATCATTCCAAAAGATGATTAACAGCGTGCAAGAACAAGCCCGTGCAATGAAGAAAAACCGATAAGCCGCATTAACAAAAAACGGCCATTCCTACATGTCCTCATTGGCTGAGTGTGTGGCCGCTTTTAACCATTATTCATGACGCCGCGTCGGGCAATCCATCACGCCTTTGACCACGCAAATTTTTCAAAAACCTTATCAACCGGAGTGTGCGCCACATGGTTCACGTAGTTGCTGATCACTTTTTGTGATAAACCCAAAATCACTTCCAGCACTTGCTGTTGACCGTAACCTGCCGCATAAAACGCATTCAAGTCCTCTTCCGAAACATTGCCGCGTCTTCGCACCATGCTAAGCGTGAAATCTTTCAGCGCCTGTAGTTTCGGTGTCGGCATCGCGTCATCATTACGCAACGCCTCAATCAAGGCCGGATCTACGCCCATCGAATGAGCAATCCCAGTATGAGCGGGCACACAGTAATGACAGGCATGTTCAACATTGATGGTTTGCCACACCACCGTCAGCTCATCCGCATCAAAAGACGTGTTGGTGAACAGTTGATGCAGTTGGGTATACGCTTTCAATATTTCAGGTGACTCAGCCATCACCGCATACAACCCCGGCACCATACCCATTTGTTTTTTCGCTCCCTCAAGAATGGCTTTACTCTTCTCGGGTGCGGTTTCAACAGTATGTAAGGTAAATTTGCTCATTGCTCTGCCCTATTTTGCCCATCGTGACGAGTCTGATGTGACGACATCTTCAGTAATACTGTAGTCACAAACCCGCATGGAGTAAGAGGTAATATTCAACATGCCACCAGCAACTTCCACTTCCCTGCTATATGAACAATAATGTGGACAATACTGATCGCGATACGCTGCCGTCCAGCGCATGCACCTTACAGAATACGAGTTATCCCCCATGTCTAATGTCGTTCAATTTTCTCAGTTCAGTGGCAACAAGAAAGCCAACACCGCCTCATCCAAGCCCGCAGCCACATCCACTCCGAATCCCAAAGCGTTAAGGGAAGCGGCGGCCTTACAGCAAGAGAATCGCTGTTATTTCTGTGGTGAAAGAAAAGAGAACAAGGGCTTAAACTGGCTGGACAAAACCGGCTTTAAAACAAAAACACACGTGGTATGCAACACATGCAGTGCAGCAGCTAAATCACGCCCAATGGATGAACTGCGCATCATCCTTGCACTAAAAGCGATGGATTTCAGAACCATTAAGCTGCCGCAGTACCTAGAACTGCGAGAAAAAGGCGTACAAATTGACGGCGTGCGTGACTACAAGTTTTACTTTGAGACGATTGAGTGATCACCACTGCATTGCCCTACTAATACACTTCCTTCCGTCAACGCTTATCTCCTTGTCATGGGTGATCTATACATCACCCTACCTCGTAGCTAATGGCTGTAAACAAAAGAAAAAACCATTGGCACCAGGAGTGATGTATGGACGACAGGCTCACCACCAAAGTGTTTCTCAGAGTGTTTGATTGCATTCGTTGTCAGGGTGAGAAATCTGAAGAGAAATACCAGTTAGGGCAACTGTACGCGTGGCATGACTATGACGGTTACACATGCTGGATCAGCTACAAGGATGTGACTGTAACGCTCATGTTCCATGGCTCACTAAACATTGAATATAGCAATAACGCCAACTACGCTGACTTCATCAACCAGTGCTTAACGCTGACTGACAGCAAGCCGTCTAAGGCACTACCGTAAACAAGAGGCGAATATGCGTCGCACAGACACCCGCGTTGACTCTTCTTCACTGTCTGCCTTTTCGCGCATGTTTATGCTCATTGCTGTGATTACATTTTCAACACCCGCGTTCTCAACATCCATATATTCAAACACTACTTTTGCCACAAGGAGCGTTATGATCGACTTAACACAACCAGACGAATACCAACATTGGCGCGCCACTAACGACAACGTCATGGGCGGCATTTCACAAGGGCAATTTTCGTTTGATGGTCAATCGAGTCGATTTTGGGGTGAGTTATCACTCGCCAACAACGGTGGGTTCAGCGCTGTCAGTCGGCCGATAGACACACTGCCAGCAGAAATAAATCGCGTTGTACTGCAAGTGATGGGAGACGGCCGTACTTACCAGTTACGGTTCGCAACATGGTTAGATGGCTATCGGATTAACTACAAACATGACTTTGCCACCCACAAAGGTGAGCAGCAAACGATAGAATTGACACTCAGTGACTTTCAAGCCGTATTCAGAGGACGCCTGCTCAGCGGCGCGCCCACATTGCGCGCAAAAGACATCAAACAGGTGGGACTGCTGATTGCCGACAAGCAAGCTGGACCTTTCACGTTGGCGGTATTTGATCTTCAATTTTTAACGTCAAATAATGTCGAGTAAATTAACGATTTGAGTGCCATGATATTTATTATTAATACGACTTAAATGATAAGTTCGGCACATATCCAGGGTGAGATCGCGAACAT
>NZ_LDOV01000024.1 GCF_001029435.1 Photobacterium aphoticum
ATTCGGAAAGTAACTAGTATTCTCAACACTTGCATTCAAGTGTTTGTGGAGTCCGATTAAAACCCCTTGGGTGTTGTATGGTTAAGCCTCACGGGCAATTAGTACAGGTTAGCTCAACGCCTCACAGCGCTTACACACCCTGCCTATCTACGTCGTAGTCTTCAACAACCCTTTAGAGACCTTAAAGGTCTAGGGATGACTCATCTTGAGGCTCGCTTCCCGCTTAGATGCTTTCAGCGGTTATCGATTCCGAACTTAGCTACCGGGCAATGCCACTGGCGTGACAACCCGAACACCAGAGGTTCGTCCACTCCGGTCCTCTCGTACTAGGAGCAGCCCCTCTCAATCATCCAACGCCCACGGCAGATAGGGACCGAACTGTCTCACGACGTTCTAAACCCAGCTCGCGTACCACTTTAAATGGCGAACAGCCATACCCTTGGGACCGACTTCAGCCCCAGGATGTGATGAGCCGACATCGAGGTGCCAAACACCGCCGTCGATATGAACTCTTGGGCGGTATCAGCCTGTTATCCCCGGAGTACCTTTTATCCGTTGAGCGATGGCCCTTCCATACAGAACCACCGGATCACTATGACCTGCTTTCGCACCTGCTCGAACCGTCATTCTCGCAGTCAAGCGGGCTTATGCCATTGCACTAACCTCACGATGTCCGACCGTGATTAGCCCACCTTCGTGCTCCTCCGTTACTCTTTGGGAGGAGACCGCCCCAGTCAAACTACCCACCAGGCACTGTCCGCAACCCCGATAAGGGGTCGACGTTAGAACATCAACACTACAAGGGTGGTATTTCAAGGACGGCTCCACAATCACTGGCGTGACTGCTTCAAAGCCTCCCACCTATCCTACACATGTAGGGTCAATGTTCAGTGCCAAGCTGTAGTAAAGGTTCACGGGGTCTTTCCGTCTAGCCGCGGGTACGCAGCATCTTCACTGCGATTTCAATTTCACTGAGTCTCGGGTGGAGACAGCGTGGCCATCATTACGCCATTCGTGCAGGTCGGAACTTACCCGACAAGGAATTTCGCTACCTTAGGACCGTTATAGTTACGGCCGCCGTTTACCGGGGCTTCGATCAAGAGCTTCGACTTGCGTCTAACCCCATCAATTAACCTTCCGGCACCGGGCAGGCGTCACACCGTATACGTCATCTTTCGATTTTGCACAGTGCTGTGTTTTTAATAAACAGTTGCAGCCACCTGGTATCTGCGACTCCCGGCAGCTTAGAGAGCAAGTCTCATCACCGCTAGGAGCGTACCTTCTCCCGAAGTTACGGTACCATTTTGCCTAGTTCCTTCACCCGAGTTCTCTCAAGCGCCTTGGTATTCTCTACCTGATCACCTGTGTCGGTTTGGGGTACGATTTCTTATAACCTGAAGCTTAGAAGCTTTTCCCGGAAGCATGGCATCAATGACTTCAGCACCGTGGTGCCTCGACATCGTATCTCAGCCTTAAGATGGTCCGGATTTGCCTAAACCATCAGCCTACATACTTGAACCTGGACGACCGTCGCCAGGCCCACCTAGCCTTCTCCGTCCCTCCATCGCAGTTATAAGAAGTACGGGAATATTAACCCGTTTCCCATCGACTACGCCTTTCGGCCTCGCCTTAGGGGTCGACTCACCCTGCCCCGATTAACGTTGGACAGGAACCCTTGATCTTCCGGCGAGGGAGTTTTTCACTCCCTTTATCGTTACTCATGTCAGCATTCGCACTTCTGATACGTCCAGCACACGTTACCGTGCACCTTCAACCGCTTACAGAACGCTCCCCTACCCAATGTGCACAAGTCACATTGCCGCAGCTTCGGTGTATAGCTTAGCCCCGTTAAATCTTCCGCGCAGGCCGACTCGACCAGTGAGCTATTACGCTTTCTTTAAATGATGGCTGCTTCTAAGCCAACATCCTGGCTGTCTGAGCCTTCCCACATCGTTTCCCACTTAGCTATAACTTTGGGACCTTAGCTGGCGGTCTGGGTTGTTTCCCTCTCCACGACGGACGTTAGCACCCGCCGTGTGTCTCCCGGATAGTACTTACTGGTATTCGGAGTTTGCAAAGGGTTGGTAAGTCGGGATGACCCCCTAGCCTTAACAGTGCTCTACCCCCAGTAGTATTCGTCCGAGGCGCTACCTAAATAGCTTTCGGGGAGAACCAGCTATCTCCAGGTTTGATTGGCCTTTCACCCCTAGCCACAAGTCATCCGCTAATTTTTCAACATTAGTCGGTTCGGTCCTCCAGTAAGTGTTACCTCACCTTCAACCTGCCCATGGCTAGATCACCTGGTTTCGGGTCTAATCCTAGCAACTGAACGCCCAGTTAAGACTCGGTTTCCCTACGGCTCCCCTAAACGGTTAACCTTGCTACTAAAATTAAGTCGCTGACCCATTATACAAAAGGTACGCAGTCACAGGACAAGCCTGCTCCTACTGCTTGTACGTACACGGTTTCAGGTTCTATTTCACTCCCCTCACAGGGGTTCTTTTCGCCTTTCCCTCACGGTACTGGTTCACTATCGGTCAGTCAGGAGTATTTAGCCTTGGAGGATGGTCCCCCCATATTCAGACAGGATAACACGTGTCCCGTCCTACTCGTTTTCACTGATAAGATGTTACCGGTTACGGGGCTATCACCCTGTATCGCTGAGCTTTCCAGCTCATTCACCTGACATCAAACTAGCTTAAGGGCTAATCCGCTTCTGCC